>JAYVYV010000419.1:0-21404 GCA_043783985.1 Acidobacteriota bacterium
GCGAATTTCATGCAGATCTTCTATCACCACCTCCAGAGCGGCGTGCCGCGCGACGAGGCGCTCAGGCGCACCAAGCTGCGCTTCCTCGAGCCGGGCTCCGACCTGGCGGATCCGCATTTCTGGGCCGCCTTCGTGCTCACCGGTGACGGCCTGCGCCCGATCCCGCGCGCGATTTCGTGGAAGGTGATCGCCGTGACGTCGGTCGGGCTCGTCGCGCTCGCGTGGCTCCCGGTCCGGTACTACCGCAACCGCCCGCGCGACCGCTCGATGCCGGCGGCATAAGTGCCCACCGCGCCACGACTCGACAATTCTGTTCCGCATGAGGGTCCTTCCCAGTCCTACGTTCAGAGGACCCAATGGCTGAAGCCCTGACGTTTGCCGGTCACGTGTCGAAGGCAAAGAAACCCACGCTGCTGTTCTATTGCGAACATGCGCGGCGCCCTTCCGATCTGGCCCGCTCGTGGGCGGTCGCAGGCGCGCTGACGTCGGGCTTTCGCGTGATCTTCGTGAACGGTGGCGAACCGCTGGACGGCATGGCGCCATCGCCGGACATCGACGTGGTCACGCTGCCGCCTGTCTCGCGCGCGTCGGCCGGCGGGGGCGTGAGGCGCCGCAGCGGGTGGCTGGTCCCGATCGCTCAGGCGAGCCGGGCGCGGCTGCTGCTCGACACCTTTTTTCTCAGTGAACCAGCCGTCGTGTTCGTCGAGCAGTTTCCGTTCGGCTCTGCCACGTTCACGCACGAGATTCTCCCGATGCTGGAGTACGCGGCGGCGGCGCGCCGCCGGCCGCTGCTGGTCTGCAGCGTTCCCGATCCGATCGCGATTGGGGACCGCAATCGGCTGTACAACAATCGGGCGAAACAGATTGCCGACGACTATTTCGACGTGGTCCTGGTCCACACCGATCCGCGGCTGGCGACACTCGAGGACACGTTCAACCCGCGAACGCCGTTGCGGGTTCCGGTCGCCTACACGGGACTCGTCATGTCGGGGCGGTCCCTGGGCCGCCCCACGCCACATCGCAGCGGCATCGTCGTCTCCGCGGGAGACGGCCGCACCGGTGCGGCGCTGTTCCGCGCGGCGATCGACGCCCACGCCCTCTGCCCGCCCGCGGAGCGCCTGCCGATGCGGATCGTGACCGGGCCGCTTCTGCCCGATCATCAGGACGCCGCTCTCCGGTTGCGGGCGAAGGAATATCCGGATGTGACCTTCGATCGAAGCGTCGGGGCGTTGCGTCCGCTTCTCGCGTCGGCTGCGCTCTCAATCAGCCAGTGCGGATACGACACGACGATCGATCTGCTGGAGGCGCGCGTGCCGGCGCTGGTGGTGCCGTGCACGGAGAGCCATGAGGACGAACAGCGCACCCGCGCGGCGAGGCTCGAAGCGCTCGGTGCGGTTCGCGTTGTCGATCCGGATATCCTCACGGGCCCCCGGCTGGCGATCGAAATTCTGGCCGCCAGCACGTTCTCGCCCGCGCCCGTGGATCTGGACCTGGACGGCGCACACGAAACGGCGCGCGTCGTGGCTCGCCTGTGGGAGGGAGACCGTCTTCCACGTATGGCGTCGGCTTCCTGACGCGCTGAGGGGCGTCCGGATCACAGCCTGCTGGTCCGCAATCAACGGCGCGTCCCCGAGGGACAGGCGCTGGCCGACGAACCGCGCGATCGTCCTGTCCGGCGGCTGCTTCCAGTAGCCGAACCCACGCGCAATGCGCTTCGGGCGCCGCCGGCGCACTCACACCCAAAACTTTGAGGTAGGTCAGCTGCAGCCCGCCGGCGACGGTACCATTTCATCGACCGCCCGGTCTCCATCGCAGACGCCCCCCGACCGAACCATCCCGCGTACTTCCAACGGACGATTTCACTCCCCCGACGCCAGCTGTACTGTCCGGTCGAGTTCGAAGTTTGTGCGGACGCTCCCGAACGGGCGTCGGCGTAATGCAGGCACGGAGGATGGAATGACGCTTCAGAAATCGCATACGGGTCGGCATGCCGCTGGACGAGGCCGACGTGGGTCACGTCGCCCGGTTCTCTCGTTTTCCCGCTCGTCCATTTTCGGATTCTGCCTCGTTGCGGCAATCCTTGCGCTCGCCGCCGGCTCGCGGCTGGTGGCGCAGGCCCCCGTGGTCAACAATCCGCCCGTGCTGCCGCACTCGATCCTGGTGTTCCCGCAGCGCGACTTCGTGTCGTCGAGCGGTTTTTCCCAGACGGATTCGGTAGTGGTCAGCGTGATTCACCTGAACGGCACGACGATCAATTCGGTCGCCGCGGTGCCGCAGGACGATCCGGCCACTCCAGGCTTCGACGGCATCGTCGAAGTGAACCATCCCGGCGGTGTCTGCTGGGTGGGGGTCACGCCGGACATTCGCGGGGGCGATCGCGTGCGCACGACCGCCACCGACTCGGTCACCGGCGTGGTGGTGATCGACGAGACCACGGTTCAGAACGTCATCGCGAAACGTCCCGTGATCATTCGTCACGAGAGCTTCGCAGGCGCCCGCGACGGCGTGATCGCCGTCCACGGCACGGCGCGCGCGCAGACCGGCGGGCCCATCCCCGTCACGCAGCTCGAGCAGCGGCTGGTCGCGAACCGCGACGCGTTCGACCTCAACGGACGTCGCACGCTGCGCGCGCCCGGCGGAATCACCCCGCCGGCGCCTGGTGACGGCGTCATGGACTACGACCCGGTCTCGCCGGCCAATCCCGAGGGGATCAACTGGACCGCGACCTATTCCGGCCTCAGCGAGAACGACGTCGTGCGCGGCGCCGACGCCGAATCGCGCGGCATGTGGCTCGGCGCGGGCGCGGCCGGCGCGGAAGCCACCGTTTTCGAGATCGGCGCGGGTATCTTTGGCGGCCCTGGAGCGCCCTGCTCGGCCCCGCTCGAAGTGCTGCCGCCGCCTCCGGGCAGCGAGCTGACCCCGCCGTCCACGCCGACGTTCCTGATCGGCAGCGTCGGCGGCGCCAACTCCGTGCATCTCTCCTGGACGGCCTCGACCGACAACGTCGGCGTGACGGCGTACGGTGTGTATCGCAACGGCCTCGCGATCGCGAACGTCAGCAACGCCGATGGCAGCGCGCCGGCGCCGACCTTCTACGACGACCTGAACGTCGCGCCAGGCACCTACACCTACACGGTGGACGCGGCCGACGAGGTCGGCAACCGGTCGGGGCAGTCCAACGCCGTTTCCGTAACGACGACGCTCCAGGCCGCGCCCGCTTTGCAGGCCTGCAGCGTCACCGGATTCGTGGAGCCGTGCTTCAGCGACCCGCCCGCGGCGTTCCCCGAGCAGGTGCAGTTGATCCCCTTCCCGGCGCGCGACTTCACCTCGTCGAGCGGCTACCTACCGAACGACCAGGTCGTCATCGAGGTGATTCGCAACGGCTTCGTCATCAGCACGGCTACGGCCATTCCGATCGACGATCCGGCGACGGCCGGCTTCGACGGCATCGTCGAAGTGAACCATCCGGGCGGCGTGTGCTGGAACGGCGTGACGCCGGACCTCCGGTCGGGCGACATCCTTCGTCAGACCGCCTACGCGCCGGTGGTGAAACCGGACGGCACCACGTCGCTCGCGATTCGGCGCGTCGATCAGACCGTCTCCGCCAACATCAGCGTGCAGCGTCCGGTCATCGTGCAATTCGCGACGGGCGGGCTGCGCAACGGCGTCATCGCGGTGCACGGCACGGCGATGGACCGGAACGGCAATCCGATTCCGCTGGCGAACATCGTGCAGCGGCTGGTGGCGGGTCGAGACGCATTCGACCTCAACGGCCGGCGCACGATTCGCGCGGGCGCCGCGGGGAATGACGGCGTCTTCGTCTACGACGCGGTCGACAACCCGACGGGCGCCAAGTTCACCGCCACCTACAGCGGCCTCAGCGAGAACGACGTGTTCCGCGCGGCTGGCGGCACGACGTCCACCGGCCGGACATTCGAAGGGGCGGAGTCGCGCATCCTGTGGCTCGACGACCCGACGGTGGTGGCTCCGGCCATCACGATCTACGAGAACTCCGACCTGGTAATTTCAGGCCCGGCCGCCGCCTTCTGCTTTGCGCCGATGGAAGCGCTCGACACGACGCCGCCATCGACGCCGAGCCTGACGGTCACCAACGCCGGCCCGAGCTCGAACCAGTTGAACTGGACCGCGTCCAGCGACAACTTCTACGTCTACGGATACGGCGTCTATCGCGACGGCGTCCGCATCCGCAACCTGGGCAACGTGACCAGCTACGTCGACAACAACGTGCCGGCCGGCGCCCACACGTATACGGTCGACGCGGTCGACTCGGCGTCGCCGCTGAAGGTGAATTACCCCGGGGCCTTCGCCGGGCCGAACACCGGCGATCCGATTCTGCAGGGCGCCGAATGGGGCAACCGCTCCGGCCTGTCCAACGCCATCGCCGTCACGCAGCCCGACGTGCTCGCACCGTCGGTGCCGCAGAACGTCGTGGCGTCGGCCGCCGGCAACAACGTCACGCTGACCTGGTCGGCATCGACGGACAACGTCGGCGTCACCGGCTACCGCGTGTACCGGAACGACGGCGCCACGTTCGAGGTCGCGACCAACGGCTTCAGCGACATCGTGCCGATGCCGGCGCCCAACACGCGGGTGACCTACACCTACACGGTGGACGCGGTCGATGCCGCGGCCAATCGCTCCGCGCAGTCGGCCGCCGCGACGGTCATCGTGGCCGGCATCGTGGACGTCACCGCGCCGAGTCAGCCGACCAACCTCGTCGCCGCCACGCGCGACCTGTACACCGGCGCCGTCGCGCCTGCGCTCGGGCCGCGCGACGTCAAGCTGACGTGGACCGCGTCCACCGATAACATCGGCGTCACGGGCTACGGCATCTACCGCCGCACGGCGGTGGCGTTCGACTCCACCAGCCTGTTCGTCAAGATTGCCGATGTCGGCGCCGGGGTCGTGACGTTCACGGACGTGGGTATCGCCTTGGGCAGCTACGACTACAGCGTGGACGCTGTCGACTCGGCCGCGAATCGTTCGGCCGCCGCCGACTTCCGCACGGCGACGACGGTGAACGACCCGCCGCTCGCGCCGCACGCGATCATTTCGTTCCCGCAGCGCGACTTCGTGTCGTCCACCGGCTACGCGTTGAGCGAAGGGCCGGTCGTCATCAGCGCCATCCGGAACGGGGTTGAAATCTCACACTCGACGGCCATTATGCCGGTGGAGGATCCGGCGACGCCGGGTCTGGGCGCCGTGGACGTCAACCACCCGGGCGGCGGCTGCTGGGTGGGTGTGACGCCGGATCTCGTCCCCGGCGACATCGTCCGTTTCACGAACAAGAACGGGCTGGCGGACCAGACGACCATCGCCAACGTGACGACCGGCCGTGCGATCAGCACGACGCTGACCGGCGCGCCGCTGCCGGCCGGGCAGGTCCAGACGCACGGCACCGCACAGGATGCGCTGGGTAACCCGCTGTCGCTCTTCGCGACCGAAAGCCGGCTCGTGGCATCCTCGCTCACCCCCTTCGACGTCAACGCACGGCGCGTGCTGCGCGCCGGCGGCGCAGGCAGCGACGGGACGCTGGCCTTCGATCCGATCGATTCGCTGACCAACCCGCGCGGCGTCAACTGGACGGCGACGTTCAACGGGTTGACCGACGCGGACGTGCAGCGGGCGATCGCGGCCGAAGCGCGCGGCGTGTGGCTCGGACGCGATCCGGGCGCATTGACCGAGCTGACCATCTACGAAAACGGCGACGGCGTCGTCGGCGGACCTGCCGCTCCGAACTGCACGGCGCCCGCGCCGCCAGCGCCCGCAGTGACCCTGAGCGCAACCGCGCTCTCCTTCGGCATCGTGGGCGTCGGCAATACGAGCGCGGCGCAGACGGTGACGTTGACCAACTCGGGCGCCGCATCGCTCGTCATCAGCGGCGTCGGCATCACGGGAAGCGCGGACTTCTCCATCTCCGCGAACACGTGCGCGGCGGCGACGGTGGCTCCGGGCGCAGCGTGCACGACCAGCGTCATATTCCGCCCGAGCGCGCTCGCGGCGAGGACGGCGACGCTGACCTACACCGACAACGCCGCGAACAGCCCGACGCAGGGCGTGACGTTGACCGGCACCGGCAGCGATGCCACAGCGCCGGTCGTGACGGCGCCGGTCCAGACCTTCGTCATCCCGTCCAATCTGACGGTGGCGGGGCTGACCGGGAGCAGCGCGCAGATTGGCGTGTCCTGGTCCGGCTCGGACACGAGCGGCATCGCCAGCTACGATCTCCAGAAGAGCACCAACGGCGGCTCGACCTGGACGAGCGTGGCGCTGTCAGCGCCGGCCGCGACCAGCACCACGCTGACCAATCCGGTCGGCGGGTTGACCACCGTGCCCACCCTCCGGTGGCGCGTCCGGGCGACTGATACGGCAACCCCGGCCAATACCAGCGCGTATGTCGCCGCGTCGAACTACCGGATGTACTCGGTGGACGACGCGGTGCTGTCGGGACTGCTGACGGTGACGTACCAGGGCGGCTGGAGCATCGGGCCGGTGTCCGGCGCGCTTGGCGGATCCGTCCACTTCGCGAGCGCGGTGACTCCGCGAGCGAGCCTGAACAAGATCTCGTTCCCGCTTAACGGCTCCGACGTGGCGTGGATCTCGACGCTCGGTCCGAACCGGGGCCAGGCGACCGTCTCCGTCGACGGCGCGGTGGTCTCGACCATCGACCTGTATTCGCCGACCGAGAAACCGGCCACGCTCGTGGCGAGCGTGTCCGGCCTCAGCGCCGGAACCCATACGGTGACCGTCACCGTCCTGGGCACCAAAGCTGCCGCGTCAACCGGCACGCGGGTCGACATCGACGGGTTCGTGCTCAAGTTCTAGTTCCAAGCGGCCCACCGGGGTCGTCTCATTGACAGTGGACTGCGGCGCCGAGGTCATCCGCGACCCCGGCGCCGCGGTCCGTAACCGTTCCCCATGGACGCAGACCGAAGGAGCAGACTGATGCAGAGGCTGAACGTTCTCGCGCTTGTTTCAATGATGTCGATATTCGCGCTCGCGACCGACGCCGGCGCGCAGACGCGCACCGTGACCAACGTGACCGCCTCCTATGTGGTCAAGGCCCAGCAGGCGATGGCCGGGACGACCGACGGCGTGACCTACGTTGCGGCGTTCTCAGGCGAAGCCAAGGCGGTCAACAACAGGCTGGCGGCCGACATCAAGAGCCTGTCGTTCACGATTTCTTACACCCGCGACGGTAACGTCGGCCAGATCCAGGGCGGCTTCTGGGCGATTCTCACCGTGAACAAAGACCGGGCGCCGCTGATCGCTTCAGGGTCCATCGCGGCAGGCGGCAGCGTGTTATTGAACGCCAACGGCTCGCTCGTGCCCGGGGGCCTGTCGCTGCTGCTCGACTCCGCCGCGACGTTGCCCATTACCGGCACGATCTCGGCGACGATTCAGAGGAGCAACCCGCCGAAGGTCGAAGGCGGCTTGACCCTGACGTACCCGGTCATCCGGTAGGCCCGGCCGAACGCGGTACTTCCGGCCTGCGCACATGCGCGAAGGGGCGCGACGTCGAACGTCGCGCCCCTTTTTTCACCCTGCTCTTCCCGCTTCGTTCTTCATCCACTCACCTATCCGAACGGCGATTCGTCCCCCTTCCAACGACTGTGGATCCTCCACCCGACGGACGGTTGACGTTCCGATCTCGCGCTCGTAGGCTCGCGGCGTGTTGAAGTTCAAAACGGTCGGCGTCGCCATCGGCGCCGGGGGCAGCCGAAAAGTTCTCAGGTTCGAGCGACACCGCGTCATTTCAGCGATGGAGGTCATCGAACCGTACCTGAACGGCACGTTGACGCTGCATGTGCACTACGCGCCGGGTCCAGACGACCGCGAGTTGCGGTCGTCGGCGTGCGCGCTGGTGTGGTCCGACACGTTCCCGTCTCCCTCTGGATTCGGGCCGGTGACGCCCTCCGGGTCGGCGGCTGTCCACATCGTTCAGCTGGCCGACGGCGGGCGTGCCCGCACCGTCGCCGCCATTCCCAGCCTGATGGCTCTTGGCCAGCGAAACTGCTGCATGCCGCGGCATTCCGACGCCGGGGCTCTCTGCCTCGTCGCGCCGGATTTCGTGAGGCGTCAGTGCTTCGCCTCGTTGTCCGGCGAGCTCACATTCCGACGGAATGGGTCGGGGATGCTCGTTCCGCGCGGCCGCGCTTCGTTGGCGGCACATCTTCAGATCATGGTCGCCGGGGTCGCCGCGTTCCAGCCAGAAGTCACGGTCCAGGCAGACAAAATTTGAGCGGATGACAACGTAAATTTTATAAACCGTCGCCGGCGCTCGCACATCGGCCGAAAGCCTATAGGATCGGGCCTATATCGTTTGGTTTAGGTCTTGCTCTGCATCCGGGTATGAGCGAAGCGACGATCACGGACGTCATGGGGTCGCTGCGGTCCGGACTCGGCGCGCGGTTGATCCGCCGCCGCGTGTTGACCCACCTGTTGAGGGAGACCGCCCAGCCCGTCGTCGCGGTTTCGTCCAGCACAGGGCTTAAGCACCGGATCGAGCGGATGGTCCGCCGGCTGATTTCTCCGGCAGGCCGCGCTCGTTACCGTCAAGCGGCCCGCCGCGCGGTGGCCGAGGAGCGGGCCCGCATCGGACGCGAACTGCACGACGGCATCGTCCAGCAGTTGCTGCGTATCGACGTCGAGCTGGAGTTGTTACGGCTGGGGCCCGGCCGAGAGGACCGCGTCGCGGATGCGCTGACCCTGGTGCAGGAGCGCGTGCGCTCGGCGTCGGCGGGTGTGCGCGCGCTCATCGCGCAGCCGGACACGCCGGCCGTCGATCCGTCGCAACTGCCGGCTGTGATCGCAGACCTGGTCGATCGGTTCGGGCGGGAGACCGGAATTGTGGCGGACTACCAGCCACGCAGCCCCGTCGTCCCGCTGCCGTCGCGCGTGTGCGGCGAGCTGGCGCGAATCGTCCAGGAAGCGCTCGTGAACGTGCGGCGCCACAGCGGAGCGGGCCGCGTGCGCGTCCGCGTGGGGAGCGACGCGAACGACGTGACGCTGTCCATCCGCGACAACGGCCGCGGATTTCCTCCGCCCCGTTCGGCGGGACCGGGTTTCGGGGCCCGCCCCGTGACGCCGGCCGTCATCCGCGAGCGCGTGCGGACGGTCGGTGGAACCTTGCGCGTCGCGGCCACCAGCGACGGCGCTCACCTCGTCATCACCGTGCCTCGGAACGGACCATGGATCGCGCCGTCATTCGAATCGTAATTGCCGACGATCATCCGATCGTTCGCGAAGGGCTGCGGATACTCCTCCAATCGCAGCCCGACTTCGACCTGGTCGGCGAGGCCGCCGACGGACGGGAAGCCGTACGCGTCTGTGCACGCCTCCAGCCCGACGTGCTGCTGCTGGACATCCTCATGCCCGGCGGGGGCGGTCTCGACGCGTTGACCGCGATCGCGGCGGAGGCGCCGTCGGTGCGCACGATTCTCCTGACCGGCGCCTGTGAACCGCACCAGCTCGTCACGGCGCTGACGGCCGGCGCGCGCGGCGTGCTGCTGAAGGAGTCCGCCGTCCCGATCCTCTTCAAGTGCATTCGGAGCGTGGCGGCACATCACTACTGGATCGGCCGGAACGATGTGATCGGGCTGGTCGAGGCGCTGCGCGCGGCGGCGGCGGCGGCGGCCGTGCCGGCCAGGCAGGATCGGACGTTCGGGCTGACGCCGCGCGAGCTCGAAATTGTTGCCGGCATCGCCGCGGCGGAAACGAACAAGGAAATGGGCGTCCGCCTGTCGATCCGCGAAAGCACCATCAAACACCATCTGCGGAATATTTTCGACAAGACCGGCGTCTTCTCGCGTCTGGAGCTCGCCGTCTTTGCCCTGAATCACGGGCTGGCGTCAGGGGGCAACTCCGGCCAGCCCGTATCCCTTGCGTCGCAGGCACCGATGACCACCCCGATGGTCTAGTCGTCGAGGCGCACGCTGACTACGGCGAACGCCTCGAGACCCTGCGGAAACCCCGCAGCGAGGGCGGATGCGGATCACCGGCGCTGTCGGTTGAGCGCGTCCAGCTTCCGTTTCAGCGCCTCGAGCTTTTGTCCCGCCTCACCCAGCCTGCCTTCCGCGGTCAGGCGCTGGTAGTCCGCGAGATCTTTCGCCGCGGCGCCGATCAGATCATTCACGTCCGTGATGGCGGGGGCGACCGTTGACGACACCGCGGTTCCCGGCGGCGCGGACGCTGCCGGCGAGACGTTGGACGGGGAGGGTGCGTTCGGCGCGGTCGCCAGCGTCGACTGGCCGTTGCCGAACAGCGCGGCCATCGCCACCTCGAACGTGGGCCCGTAGGCCAGCCGATCCTGCAGCGCGAGCACGACGAGGCGCAGCTCAGGCATCGGGCTCCGCTCCGCCTGGAGATAAATCGGCTCGGCGTACAACAGCGCGCGTCCCACCGGGATGACGAGCAGCCCGCCGCGACGCACGTGCGATCCCTGCTGGTTCCACAACGACAGCTGGCCGGACAGCTGCGCGTTCTGGTCGATTCTCGCTTCGACCTGGAGCGGACCGTCGACGAGCTTCGTCTTCGGGAAGTCGTAGACGACGGTCTTGCCGTAGTTCGCCGCGTCGCCGCGGCCCGCGATCCAGCCAATCAGGTTGTTGCGGTTGGCGGGCGTGAACGGCAGGATCTCGACGAACTCCGTCGTCTTTTCGCCGGGCAGCGTCATCAGCACGAAGTTCGGCTCCATCGTCTGCGCGGCCTGGCCGCGCTCGCTGGTCGAGCCGCCTTCGGTCGCCACGCTCCACAGATCCTCGCGGTTGTAGAAGACGCCGGGGTCGGTCATGTGGTACAGCCCGTAGACCGACGCCTGCATCTGCAGCATCAGCTCGGGGTACCGCACGTGCGTGCGCATCCCGGGCGGCATCGCCGATCCGTCTTTGAAGAGGCTCGGGAAGATCCCCCGGTACGCCGCGATGATCGGGTCCTCGGCGTCGAACACGTAGAAGGTGGTGGTGCCGTCGTACGCATCGACGATCGCCTTCACGCTGTTGCGCATGTAATTCACGCGATCGCGCCCGAGCCGGAAATGTCTCGCGTACGGGTACGACTCGGACGTCGTGAAGCCGTCCATCATCCACGACAGCCGCCCCTCGTCTCCGACCACCACGTAGGGATCCTCGTCGAAGGTGAGGAACGGCGCGAGCGCGGCCACGCGTTGCCGGATATTGCGGCGCATCAGCAGCCGGCTCTCCGCGGTGACGTCGTCGCTGAAGGGGAGCTTGGCGAGATCGCCGCGGTCGAGCGCGATGATCAGCCGCCGGAAGAAGCCGCCGAGGAGGATGCCGCCGTTGCCCTCGTAGGACGTCAGGCTGTTGGTCTCGCCCTGCGGGTAGTTGAATTCCTTCTGCCGCGTCTTGACGTAGACGTCGGTGTTGGTGAGCTCGCCGAAGTAGATCTCGGGCCGCGTGACCGTCAGCGACGGGATCGTGCTCTGGACCGGCATGTTCGACAGGACGAGCGTGGGCAGCCCCTCCGGCGTGAAGCCGTTGACCGGGTTCATCGTGACGCCGTAGCCGTGCGTGTAGATCAGCTTTTCGTTGATCCAGTTGCGGCTGCTCTCCGGCAGCTTCTCGACGTTCAGCTCCCGGGCGGCGAGCATCATCTGGCGCACCGACCCGTTCACCACGTAGCGATCGATGTCGATGTCGGGGAAGTCGTAGTAGGTGCGGATCTCCTGAATCTGCCGCAGGGTGTCCTGGAGCGCGCGCCAGTCCCAGAGCCGGATGTTCTGCAGCGTGTCCTGGTTGTGCGCCGCGTCCACCGCCTCCACGCCGCTGTCGGCGGGAAACGGATGCTGTTCGACGCGATCCAGCGCGAACGCCTTCCGCGTCAGCTCGATGTTGTGCGCGATGAACGGCGCTTCGCGGACGAGCTCGTTCGGCTTCACGATGAAGCTCGTCACGTACCAGCTCATCACGCCGACGACGACGTAGCTGATCGCGGCCGGCGCGATCGCGAGCACCAGCCAGCGGACCCGGGGCGCCGACACCGCGTTGACGAGCGCCAGCAGCGCGCCGATCACGAGCGCGATCGACACGACGAGCATACCCGTCAGCGTGACGTGCGCCTCGGTGTAGGTGATGCCGGCGAAGATCGTGTGGTCGTCGAACAGCCGCTCGAACCGTCCGAGGTAGACGCGCGCCGCGAGCATCAGCATCACGAACGCGAAGGCGATCGACAGGCCGCGCCACGCGGACGCGCCGGGGTCGCGCCGGCCGCCGAGCATGCGCGTCCCGCCGGTGATCATGACGAAGAACACCGCCATCGCCCCGACGATGACCGAGAGCGTCATCAGCCAGCCGCTGACGAGCTGCCACGCCGGCAGCGTGAAGAGATAGAAGGGCAGCAGCCGCCCGAAGATCGGATCGGCCAACGCCGCGCCGGCGGCGCGGACCGCCTCGGATCCGGCCTGCCAGTACAGCGCGAGGACGTTCCATTCGCTCATCATGGCGGCGCCGGTCGCCACGGCAATCACCAGCGAGCCGCCGAGCGCGGCGAGGCGGATCACCGGCTCGACCGGCAGCTTGATCGGCTGGCCGTTGATCAGGATCGGCAGCCCGGCCAGCTCGCCGAGCGTGGCGGGTTTCAGCGCGAGAAACGATCCGTACAGGATGAGGAACGTCGCGACGGCGAAGAGCGTGAACGTCTGGCTTTGCAGCCGGAGCGTCGTCCAGAAGACGTCGGCGACGCCGAGCGACTCGAACCAGAGGGCGTCGACGTAGTAGGAGAGAGCCGTGCCTCCCCCCAGCAGCAGAACGGCGACGAGGCCGACGATGATCGGCAGACCGCGCCGGCGCCGCGGTCGACGCGGCGTCGGCCAGTCGATGGTTTCGGCCACTATCTGGCCTTTACGGCGAACCCTTCCACGTGAAGGTTGAGATTGTGGTTCACGCGCAGGCCGGGCGTTCCCGCGGTGTCCACCTTCGAGGCGTCGATGGAGCTGACCTCGGTGCCGTTCACGAGGAAGCGCACCGTGTTCTTGCCGACGTCAATCGACAGCGTGTTGATCATCTTGCCGGTGCTGTCGGCCTTCTTGATGGCGGGGCTGTCGGTCCAGTCGGTCACCGTCGGCGTCGCGGCGCCGGCGCGCCGCTTGATCAGGAACTTCCCATCCTGGCGCACGACGAAGTACGTGTATTTCTGCGCGGCGCCGTCGAGACCCGCTCCGCCGATGAACAGGCCGTAGGCTTCCGGATGCTCGGCCGGCACCATCTGCGTGAAGGTCGCGTGCGTTTCGTAGGCGCCCATCCCCTTGTCGCCCGGCTTGTAGTAGATGCCGGCGGGGCCGGTCATGAAATGGACGCCGCCGCCCATCGGCGAGGCCTTCACGCCGGCCAGCGACGTGTCGCCCGAGTCGAGGCGGCCTTTCCAGCCGGACGGCAGCGTGCCGGGCCCGGCTATTTTCTTGTCGGGGTCGTGTTGGGCGCCATGCGGCGCGGGTGCCTGAGCTAGAACGGCGCTAACGCCGAGCACCGCCAGAGCCGCCGATAGAAGAACACGCTGCATGGAACACTCTCCTCCGCCGTGGGCGACGATTCGCCACCTCAGTCTACCGCCATGTCGCCGCGTCCCTGCGCGGGTCAGCTCAGAACATCAGCTTGAACCCCATCTGTATCAATCGCGGATCCGCTGCCGAGGTGAGGGTCCCGAAGGTCGGGTTGCCGAGTACCGTGCCGACGCCGGTGAACTGGGGATGGTTGAAGGCGTTGAACAGCTCGAGCCGGTACTGCGCTTCGAGCCGGGTGCTGATCTTGAAGTTCTTGAAGATGCCGAGGTCGGTCAGGTGCACGCCAGGCCCTCTGACGACGCCGTTCGGTGCGCTGCCGAACTGATTCAGCGCCGGCTGCGCGAACGCCGCTCTGTTGAACCACTGGTTGACCGTTTGCGGGCCGATCGGGTCGCCCACGAGATCGGGCCGAAGAGATCCTCCGCCGAGCGAGTTCGAGCTGTTGGTCGCCGTCGTGATCGTGAGCGGCAGACCTGTGGCGTAGCGCGTCGACCCGGTGATCTCCCATCCGCCGAGCAGGTTGTAGACCAGCCCCGACGCGTTCCGGAACAGCGGGAGGTCCCAGACATAGTGGATGCCGAAGATGTGCGTGCGATCGTAGTTGGTGATCGCGCGCTCGGCGGCCAGGTTGCGGATGTCCTGCTGGGTCGCGCCACGATCGGCGGAGGCGTCCGAGACGACTTTCGAGAGCGTGTAGTTGGCGTTCACCTGAACGCCCGCCTGGAGGTGCCGGGAGAGGCTGACCTGGAGCGAGTCGTATCGCGACGTGGCGGTCGTCGAGCGGAAGTTGATGTTGCCGTAGCCCGGATACGGGCGCGCGGCGTTGGTTCCCGTTCCCGGGGGCGTCTGGTTGATCTGCTGGTTCCACAGCAGATTGCGTCCCTGGCTGCCGACGTATGCGGCGTCCAGGTTGATCTGGAACGGCAGCTCGTGCTGCACGCCGATGCTGTACTGATGCGTCCTGGGAATCTGGAAATCGGGGCTCATCGCGATCAGGTTCGGCACCAGCGTCTCGTTGTTCCGCTGGGCGCCTCCGGCCGGATTCTGCAGAGTCGGTACGGCGCTGCCGGCGGCGTTGAACACCGCGCTGAACGCAAACGGCGGGTTGACGAACGCGTTCTGCAGCGCGATGCCGACCAGCGTGCGATCGAAGTACATCCCGTAGCCGCCCCGAATCGCGGTCCGGCTGTCGTTGAACGGCGTCCACGAGAACCCGGCGCGAGGCCCGAACGTGTCGGCGTGGCTCTGGACGACGCGCCGGCCGTACGGCGAGTTCCGACCGGCGATGACGAGGCCGTTGAGCGGATCGCCGGTGCCGGGAACCCGCAGGTTGGCGCTGCTGATCTGATACGCCTTGCTGCGGTCGAACAGGCCTGGATCGAAATTGGTCAGGATGTTCTCGGTGTCGATCGGCTGCAGGATGTACGACCAGCGAAGGCCCAGGTTCAGCGTCAGGTTGGGCCGCACCTTCCAGTCGTCCTGCGCGAACAATTCTGTCATCTGAAAGCGGAGGTGCGACGTGATGTCGATGTTCTTTTCCGAGTAGGACGATGCCCGGCCGAGGAGGAAATCCGCGAACGCATCGCCGGCCGAGGTAAAGGTCGCGTTCGTCGTGCCGGGGAAATTGAACGCGCCGTTGGTTCCACCGGCGGAATTTTCGTTCTTGAACTCGTAGGAGTACAGGAACCCGGCCTTCGCCGCGTGCCTGCCCATCGTCCGCGTGAGGGTGTCCTTGATGCGGTGCGATCCGTAGGTGTTGTCGTACGGACCGAAGAAGTCCCAGCCGCCGTAGCCGCCGCTGCCGAAGCTGATGCTGGGCAGCAGCGCGTCGCCCGGCCCCCCTTTGAAGACTTTGGACACCGCCGCATCGCGCACGGCGTTGCCGGTGATCTGACTGAGAATCGCGCCGCGGCTGTAGTTGTACGAGAGCTCGTTGAGCGTGTGCGGTCCGAGGATCGCGTTCCACGTGCCCACGGCACTCCGCCCCGGGTTGTCGGTTTTGGTGTTCGCCACCCCTGGAAACGCCGCGTTCGCCGTGCCGAAAATCTCGCCGAACGGCTCTTCCGAAGGGATCGTGTCGAAGATGAGGCGGCCGTACACACTGTGGTTGTTCGAGAGGTGATAGTCGACGCGGGCCAGCTCTTCGCGGAAATTGCGGATCTGCGGCGTCGAAGTCGAGAAGTTGCGGTTGCCACCGAGTGCCGCCGGATCGGCGTTGGGGGTGGGAAAGCGGTTCAGCAGCGCCTTGGCCAGCGGATCGATCCGGTCTGCCGGAATCACGTTGCCCGGAAACGGCACGCCGCTCACCGGATCGACGATCGTCGCCGAAAACTCCGAGAAGTCTCCAGCGCGCTGTCGCGCCGTCGGAACCCGCGTATTGGCGACGCCGCCGGTCCCTGTGCGGACCGTGCGAATGCGCCGGGCTTCCTCGCCCCAGAAGAGGAACAGCTTGTCCTTCTTCAGCGGTCCGCCGGCCGTGGCGCCGAAATTGTGGTAGCTGAGCGGCGTCGGATCCGGCTTCCCGTCCTTGTTGAAGTCGATGAAGCTGAACGGACCTCGCGCGTCGAACGCATCGTTGCGCAGGAACTCGAACGCCGAGCCGTGCACGGTATTGGTCCCTGACTTGGTGACGACGTTCACCTGTGCGCCGCCGCTGCGGCCGAACTCCGCGCTGTAGTTGGAGCGAAGGATTTTGACCTCGTTCACCGCGTCCAGGTTGATGTAATTGATCAGCGCGAGGTTCGAGCCGACGTCGTTGTTGTCGGCGCCATCGATCATCCAGTTGTTCTGACTGGAGCGGTTGCCGTTCACGAAGACGCTCGTGAGGCCCGCCAGCCCGACGCCGAGCGTGCTGCTCAGCGTGGACGACACGCCCGGCTGCATCGCCACGAGCTGCACGAGGTTGCGGCCGTTGAGCGGCATCTGCGACACCTGCGTGCTGTTGATCAGCGTGCTGATCTCGGACGTCTCCGTCTGCACCGTCGGCGTCGCGCCGGTCACCATCACCGTTTCGCTGATGGCGCCGGCCTGGAGCGTGGCATCGACACGCAATCGGTCGGCGACGTGCAGCTCGAGGTCGGTCCGCACGAACGTCTTGAAGCCGGTCAGCTCGGCGGTGACGGAGTACCGGCCGACGGGCAGCTGCGGCGCGACATATCCGCCGGATCCGTCGGTGACGCCCGTCGTTTCCGCGTTCGTGCCGAGGTTGCGCACCTTGACGGTCGCTCCGGGGACAACCGCGCCGCTCTGGTCTTTCACCAGCCCTGTAATGGTTCCCGTCGTTTCCTGCGCCGACGCGACGACATGGACCGCCGCGACAAGCAGCATCGTCAGCACGAGCCTTCGCATGTTCCCTCTCCTTGTGGCTCCACAGCGCATCGTCGCGGCGGAACGAACATTCAGTTCACGGCACGAGCACGGTCTTGCCCAGAGCGCCGGGCTCCATCACGGCTTCGTGCGCGCGCGCGGCCTCGCCGAGCGGCATCTCGCGCCCGACGACCGGATTCAGCGTTCCGTTCGTGAGCCCTGCGATCAGCGCCGCGTGGATTTCCACGAACTCCGCGTCGGTGACGTTGAACAGGGTCATGCCCAGAATCGCCGCGTCGCGTCCCATCGCCTGGCGCGCGTCGATCTCGGTCTTGCCGCGATTGCCGACGACCACCACGCGGCCGTGTTTCGCGAGGAGCCCGAGATCCCGATCGAGGTTGACGTGCGCGGCCATTTCGAGAATCAGGTCGACGCCCTTGCCGCCCGTCGCCTTCATGATGTCGTCGGTGTACTTCTCGGCGCGATGGTTCACGACGACGTCCGCGCCGTGTTCGCGGACGACCTTCAGGCCGGCGTCGGTGCCGCCGCTGCCGATGACGGTGATGCCTCGCGCGTGCGCCAGCTCGACGCTCGCGATCCCGACGCCGCCCGTGGCGCCGTGGACGAGGAGCGTTTCTCCGGGCTTCGCGTGCGCCCGCTGGAACAGCGCGCGATACGCCGTGCAGTACGGCACGCCGAGCGCGGCGCCCTGGCCGAACGACACGCGATCGGGCAGATGATGCAGCTGCGACGGGCTGCAGAGCGCCAGCCCGGCGTACGTGCCGGCGCCGGCGACGGTGTTCCCGACGCCGCAGATGTAGACGCGGTCGCCCGCCTTGAAGTCCGTGACGCCCGTGCCGGCCGACACGACGTCTCCCGCGCCGTCCTGCCCGGGCGTGTACGGCAGTGCCGGCTTCCGCGGATACGTTCCGCTGTGGATGTACGCGTCGACCGGATTCACGCCCGCCGCGCGCACGCGCACGACCACGTCGCCGGGTCCGGCGGCCGGATCCGGAACGTCTTCCAGCTTCAACACGGCGGGCCCGCCGAACTCGTGCACGCGAATCGCTTTCATCTTTATCTCTCCCCGCTCGGCTAAAGCCTTCGCGCTACGTGACCCCGCTCGGCTAACGCCTTCGCGCTACGTGACCCCGCGGCCGAGCCTGCCCGCGCGACGTTTTGCGCCGGACGTTGTAGCGCGAAGGCTTTAGCCGAGCGGCGAATGCTATCATGGGATCTTCCATGCAACTGGTGAAACTCCACAAGACGGTGGGCGTGAAGGTCGGTCACGTCCAGGTCGGCGGCGGTGCGCCCGTCGTCGTCCAGTCGATGACGATGACGGATACGGCCGACGCGCGCGCGACCGCCCAGCAGTGCATCGAGCTCGCCGAAGCCGGGTCGGAGATGGTGCGCGTCACGGTGAACGTGCCCGAGGCGGCCGCGGCGGTGCCCGAGATCAAGCGCCGCATGCTCGACGCCGGCTGCACGGCGCCGCTCATCGGCGATTTCCACTACAACGGCCATTTGTTGCTGACCAGATACCCGGACTGCGCGCTCGCGCTCGACAAGTACCGCATCAACCCGGGCAACGTCGGCACCGGCCGCCGGCGCGACGAGCAGTTCTCCACGATCTGCAAGGTCGCCGTCGATCACGCGAAGCCGGTGCGTATCGGCGTCAACGGCGGCTCGCTGAACCAGGAACTGGTCGTCGCGAAGATGCAGGAGAACACCGACCGCGATCTCGGCAAGTCGTCCGAAGACATCATTAACGAGTGCATGGTGCTCTCGGCGATCGAGTCGACCGCGCTCGCCATCGAGTGCGGGCTGCGCAAGGATCAGATCATCATCTCGTGCAAGACGTCGCGGCCGCGCGACCTGATCGCGGTCTATCGCGCGCTGGCCAGGCAGACCGACCAGCCGCTGCACCTCGGCCTCACCGAAGCCGGCATGGGCACCAAGGGGCTGGTCTGGTCGTCGGCGGCCATGGGCGTGCTCCTGAACGACGGGATCGGCGACACGATCCGCGTGTCGCTCACGCCGCGGCCCAACGGCGATCGGCGCGAAGAAGTGTACGCCGCGTGCGAGCTGCTGCAGGCGCTCGGGCTGCGGTCGTTTTCGCCGAGCGTCACGGCGTGCCCCGGCTGCGGCCGCACCACGAGCAGCACGTTCCAGGAGCTCGCCGAGCGGATCCAGGACTACATCCGCGAGATGATGCCGACCTGGAAAAAGAAGTACGAGAGTGTCGAGGAGATGACGCTCGCGGTGATGGGCTGCGTGGTCAACGGGCCCGGCGAATCGAAGGCCGCCAGCATCGGCATCAGCCTGCCCGGCACGGGCGAAGAGCCGAGCTGCCCGGTGTTCATCGACGGCAAGCACGTCAAGACCCTGCGCGGCACCTACGACGAGCTCGCGGCGGAATTCCAGCGCCTTGTCGACACGTATGTCGAGACGACGTACGTGAAGAAAGCGTAGGGGCGGGCGATGGGCCCGCCCGGGGGCGACCCGTCGACGCCGCTCGGGGTCGTTCCGGGCTCGTCGACGGACGACACGCAGGTCGTCGCCTACGACTCCCTGCTGCGGGACACGCTCCACCGCGTCTGGGGCTTCTCGGGATTCCGCCCGCTGCAGCGCGAGGCGATGCACGCGATCCTGGAATCGCGCGACAGCATCGTCGTGCTCCCGACCGGCGGAGGAAAATCGCTGTGTTTTCAGGCGCCGGCGGTCGCGGCCGAGGGTCTCGGGCTCGTCGTCTCGCCGCTGATCTCGCTGATGAAGGATCAGGTCGACGGCCTGCGCGTCGACGGCGTGGCGGCCTCGTTCCTCAACAGCACGCTGCTGCCGCACGAGCGCGACGAAGTGATCGCCAGCGTGCGGGATGGACGCTGCCGTCTGCTCTACGTCTCACCGGAACGCATCGTCGGCGACGGCGGGCCGTCGCTCTGGCGGCTGCTCAAGCAGGCCAACCTGAAGTTCATCGCGATCGACGAGGCGCACTGCATCAGCCAGTGGGGGCACGATTTCCGGCCGGAGTACCGTCAGCTCGGACGGCTGCGGGAAGACTTTCCCGGCGTCTCGTTCCACGCGTTCACGGCGACGGCGACCGAGCGCGTGCAGCGGGACATCGTCACGGAGCTGCGGCTGCGGGATCCGCTGCTGCTCGTCGGATCCTTCGACCGGCCGAATCTCGTCTATCGCGTGATCCGCCGCGGCCATCTTCACACGCAGTTGATCGGCATCCTCGATCGGCACGACGGCGAGTCGGGAATCGTCTACTGCTCCTCGCGCAAGGACGTCGAGGCGCTCGCGGAATGGCTGAAAGGCGAGGGGCACCGCGCCGTGCCGTACCACGCGGGCTTGTCCGACGAGGTGCGCAGCCGCAACCAGGAGATGTTCCTCGACGAGCGGGTCGACATCGTCGTCGCCACCGTGGCGTTCGGGATGGGGATCGATCGTTCGAACGTGCGCTTCGTTGTCCACGCCGGCGCCCCGCGATCGCCCGAGCACTACCAGCAGGAATCAGGCCGCGCGGGGCGGGACGGCCTCCCGGCCGAGTGCGTCCTGATCTATTCGGGCGGCGACTTCGTGCGCTGGAAACAGATGCTCGAGAACAACGGCGAGTGGAGCGAGAGCGCGCGAACGCTGCTGCGCGACATGGAGAGGTACGCCGCGGGCACGCGATGCCGTCATCGGACGCTGGTGGAATACTTCGGCCAGCAGTACGAGCGGGCCGACTGCGGCGCCTGCGACTGGTGCCTGAAGGAGCTCGACGCGGTCGCCGACTCGCTGACGATCGCGCAGAAAATCCTCTCGTGCGTCGCGCGCGTCAGGCAGACGTGGGGCACGGCGCACGTCACCGACGTCCTCGCCGGAAAAGCGACGGAGAAGGTCGTCGCGTCCAGACATCACGAGCTGTCGACGTTCGGGCTGCTGAAAGAGGAGGCGCCGGCCGCGATCCGCGGCTTCATCGAGCAGCTGGTGGGCGACGGCCTGCTGGCGCGCGAAGGCGATCCATACCCGGTGCTGCGCCTGACCAGCAACGGCGCGTCGCTGCTGCGGGGCGACGGCGCGTGCCAACTGTATCGCGAGATCAAGCCGCCTTCGGCGACGAGGAAGCGCAGCCGATCGGGCGTCAAGGACTCGTTCAGCGTTCCGGTGGACGCCGATCTGTTCGACGTCCTGCGCGAGGTGCGCACGCGGCTGGCGCGCGCGCGCGGCGTTCCGCCCTACGTCATCTTCCACGATACGACGTTGCGCGACATGGTGGCGCGCAGGCCCAGGACGGTCGATGACCTGCACGAGGTCTACGGCGTTGGCGCCAGGAAGGCCGCCGATTTCGGCGACGCCTTCCTCGACGCCATCCGCACGTTTAGAAAACCCGAGTAAGAAGCAACCGCGGAGCGCGCGGAGCTGGCCGAGAAACGCTTTCTCTGCGGTCTTTGCGTGCTCGCCGGTTGCTTTTAGTGAACGGTGTAAGGCTCGTGCAGCGCGAACGGGGCGATCTCGGCGTCGAAGCCGGAGCCGTTGTTGCGTTGCATGCGATAGCTGCCGTGCATGGTGCCGA
>JAYVYV010000420.1:0-21367 GCA_043783985.1 Acidobacteriota bacterium
GCGTCTGCGCGCCGACGTTCACCCCGATGAAGACTTTGTCTCCGAGGGGCATCGTGCTGTTCTGAGCGGTTGGCGACGCGGCCTTCTGCTGAGCGTTGGCGACTGCGCCGCACGTCAGGGTCAGAACGGTCGCCGCAACGCCGATGGTCGTCGTCTTCATCGAGCTCCTCGTCGGATGAATTATGGATGGGTACGACTGGTCGACGGTCTACGGATGCGGAAGATGGTAGCACGGACGCGCGCGGCGGCCGGGCATTCCGTCACAAATTGATTTTAATCGCGCAGCAAGTCGGGTACAATCGCATCCAGCCTTCCCGACTCGCTTACGCACTCGTTCCTGGAGCCGATCTATATGAAACGAAGAACCCTGGTTCTCTTCGCTATGTCTGCGCTCGTCGCCGGCGCGATCGCGTGTAGTTCCACCAATCCCGCGACCCCCGGCGCGCCGACCGCGACCCAGCCGACGTCGCTGGCCGAACTGCCGGCCGACGGCTCGACGCTGAAAGCCGATCCCGCGGTGCCGCTGTCGCCGCTCAACGATTTCAAGTTCTCGTCTCCGGCCGTCGTGCTGACGGCGCGGGCGGCGACGCTGCAGTTCCCCTCCTTGACCCCGGTCGTGTTGCAGTATCGCTTCCAGGTCTTCACCGCCGCCGGGGTCGCGGTTGAAAATGTGCTGGTCAGCGAGACCTCGTACACGGTCACCGCTACGCTGGCGCCGAACGCGCGGTACACCTGGCGCGTCCGTCCGGAAGTCCAGGGCGAAGGCGGCCCATGGTCGACCGCCGGATCGTTCATCACGGAAGATCCCGCGATCATCAACGATACGCTGCTCGACGGCACGACCAAGGGCGCCCGCATCGGCGGCCGCTTCATCGCCGGACAGGGCTGGCAGTCCACCAGCGTCACCGACGGCATCGACTACGACGTCCCCGGCGGGTGCGTCGACTGCCGGCTGGTGTTCGACGCCACCAACTTCGGCGCACAGGAGGGTTTCCCGTACGCCAAGGACCTCAAGTGGGTAACGATGGGCGACTGGAACGCCTTCGGTAGCTTCGACGTGTTCCGCGACCACATCTGGAAGATGCATCTGGTGCAGCGCGCCGACTATCCGACCGGGATGGAAATCATCTGGCGGAACGGTGGGAGGAACCCGAACGGCAAGGACCCGGGGGATCACCGGATCAAGCTGCTCAGTACGCCGATTAACTTCTCCAGCTCACAGGTCTACCATTTCCAACTCGACTGGACCAAGCTCGGATACAAGATCTCCGTCAACGGTATCGACGTGATGTCTGATGGATGGGACCACTGGTACGAGACGCCGAATCTGCGCATCGAGCTCGGCTGTATCCCGCGCGCGGACTCGTTCGTCGGGATCATCTACCGCAACGTCAAACTGACGAAGTTGTCCTGAGCGCGGCGGGAAACACGACCACGGGCGCTCGAGGAGTTCCTCGAGCGCCCGTGGTGCTGTACGCGGATGGCCTTAACGGCGGACGACGACGGTGAAGGCGCCCGAGTTGTCGCGGTAGTCGCTGTCGTTGACGCCCAGATACAGGCGGCCCGACGCGGGCATGCCGAGCGGCTGCGTCTGCATGCCGATGGCGAACGGCGCGCTGTTGCCGACCTTGCCGATCAAGGCCCCGATCGGGACGCTCGGATCGGGATAGTTCCCCCGCATCGTCGGATTGCCGTCAGGCGTGGCGTTCGCGCCCTCGGTGCGGCCGAACATGATCTCGCCGCTCGCCTGAAACTGCACGCGATCGCCGGCGTTGACCGTGATCCCGGTATCCGTCCACGCCCGGTTGGCCGCGACGCTGATGTGCCGGCTCTCGCCCATCACGCCGGTGGTCGCGACCACGTTCGCGGCGTTATTGCCGAGTACGGCTGCGTAGACCGAGCGGGCACCGGCCGGATTCACGTACACGCGCGCGAGCTCGTCGGCCGAGATATCCCGCCGCCCGCCTTCTCGCCCGTCGAAGGTGAACGTATTGCCGTCCGAGCTGATGTGGTAAATCTTGCCGAAGATAATCTGCCCGCTTCGCGTCACGAACACGTGCCGCTCGTGCTCGCTCGGGTTGTTGTCGACCATCGGGATCTGGTTGAGCTCCGCCGCGGACGGCGCGCCGGGCGTGAATTCGATGATCGCGATGTCGCGGGACGCGTAGTCGTGGCCGTTCAGCGTATAGCTGGTGCCTCCCTTATAGCTCAGCTCGCCGCTGACCCGGTTCCCGTCCCGCAGCACGAACGTCGCGGCGTGGTTCGCGAACGCGACCATGCCGAGGCCAAGTGTCAAGACGCAAGACGCAATTACTCGACGACCCATGCTAACACCCCCTGTAAATCAAACGAGCTGGCACACAGGAGTTTCTGAAGCAAGGGGCGCTCCAAGATTGAGCCCCCCCCCAGCTCAGCAGGACCGCGGATGCCGGCGAGGATTGCAGCGGCGGGACCGAGTAGAGCACGACGTCTGGGAACTGCACCATCAGCGTGAGCCTGGCGAGCACTGCCGGATGCACGCGATCGTCCGCGGGCCGGACGATCACGTGCGTCACATGATAGCGACGCAGCACGTCGAGCGCCGCGTCGGGGCTTCCCTGCGCGGAGCTGTAGAAGCGGTTCACATCGCGCAGGCGATCGTCCCCGCCGACCGCTGAATAGCGGACATCCCAGCCGAGGACGATGCGGCGCGCCGAGACGATGGCGGTCAGCGACGGCGACAACGGACGATCGTGCAGCACGACGGTCGTTTCGGGATCGAAGGTGCGCAACTGCTCGGCGACCGCGAGTTCCGCGCTGGTGAGCCCCGCGCGCGGCGGTGCTCCCGGTCGCTCCACTTGCGCGCGAGATAGTGTCCAGACGAGGGAAACGCCAGCGCCATCGCGGCCGCGATCGCCAGCGCGCCGGCCGCCGGCCGTTTCTCGGCCACGGCCCCCAAGGCCGCGGCGGCGAAGATCCACATGACGTAGAGTCCCGCCAGGTAGAACTGCAGCGTGTCGACGTACGGCTGCGTCGTCAGCACGAATGGAACCGCGATGCCGGCCACCACCACCCAGGCGAGCAGTCGCCAGCCGGCCTGGTCTCCCCCGCCTTTCGCCCGGATCGCGCGCCACAAACCCGGCACCGCCAACCAGCGGACGCCGATGCCGACCAGCAGAAACACGATCGTCGCGATCGCGAGAAAGACCGCCGTTCGGATCGACGCGGCCGGCGCCACCCGGCTCGCCGCGTCCTCGAACGCGCGGGTGAGATCGATCTTGATCAGCATCCGC
The DNA here is from genome assembly GCA_043783985.1 of Acidobacteriota bacterium. Classification (GTDB taxonomy): domain Bacteria; phylum Acidobacteriota; class Vicinamibacteria; order Vicinamibacterales; family CAVVIG01; genus CAVQFC01. Next base: position 3,273 of record JAYVYV010000420.1, read on the forward strand.
TTCGGGAGCAGGAAGAAATCGATGACCAGCTTCGTGCGGCGATCGGCGGGATCGAGCGTCGCCGCGCCCCACATGAACGGCAGCGATCCCAGTAGGCCGACGCCGATCGTTTCGGCGAACCGGCGCCGCGCCGGCCAGTCGCCGCCGGCGAACACGGCGGCCGCGGCCAGCGCCGCCATCAGGACCGCCCACGCGAACGGCTTGAACTCGAACAGGATGCCGATCAGGAATCCGCTGAGGATCAGCCACCCCCGCGATCGCGTCTGCAGCCCGCACACGATCGCATACCGCGCGGCGAAATAGACCGGCAGCGACGGCGCCCACGTGCTGAAATGCATCACCTGCATCGTCGGCGACAGGAAGTTGGTCGGCCACAGCAGGTAGCCCCAGTCGACCGCGGCGTGCGGCAGGAACCAGGCGGCGAGATAGGAGAAATCACTGCCGACGAGCAGCAGGACGACGGCGAGGACCCCGCCGCGACGCCAGTGCGCGCACCAGGGTGAACGCGGTCATCGCGCGAGCGAGACGAACCCCGGCCAGGCGTAGCGGAAAAAGATCGACAGGATCGGCACGCCCCAGAAGCGATGGATCATCGCGAGGACGAGGTGTGGAAAGTAGGCGGCGTTGAGCCGGTGGCCTGAATAGTACGACGCCGTCGTCGGCACCGTGTGCGAGGCTTCCGACGCGACTACCGCGTACCACGACAGATCCGCCGAGTCGTAATCGCCCTCGTGTCGGGCGTCGCGCGCCGCGTCGGGGTCGATCGCGACCGCGGTGGTCCGCCACGCCGCCAGCGCGGCCCCCGCGCAGGCGCAGGCGACATAGGGAAACAGCGCGAGCAGACGCGCCCGGCCGAGCAGATCGATCAGCACCGGCGTGGCGGCGAGCACGACGATCGCGCGCGGCCACGTCCGCATGGCGCGCGACACACCGCCGGCGACGACGAAACCGGGACCGATCGTGAACACGAACCATCCGAGGAGGAATCGCAGCGGTTCCGGCAGCCACGGCGCGGCGGCGTGAAGGATCGGCCACGCGCACGCACCGAGCACGCCGACGATTGTCAGACGTGATCCGAGGGAGGAAACGGGCGACAGCGAAGGCAAGGCAGCGTAATATAGTATCACCAGTGCCTGTAGCGTCTTCCGGCGGCAGCGCCGCCGACCGATCGCTGTCGGTGATCATCCCCGCCTACAACGAGAGTGAAAACATCGTCGCCACGCTGGAGAACGTCACCACGGCGCTCGAACCGCTGGCACTGCCGCACGAGATCCTGGTGATCGACGACGGCAGCAAGGACGACACCGCCGCGCTGGTCGAGACGATGGCGGCGCGGTTTCCACGCGTGCGGCTGCTGAAGAACGAGCGGAACAAAGGGTTCGGGTGGTCGTACCGCCGCGGCGTCGAGGCGGCGTCGCTGCCGTTCATCGTGATGGTCCACGGCGACAACGCCTGGGGCTGGGCGACCCTGCGGGAGTTCTTTCGTCACACCGGAGAGGCTGATGTTATTATCGGGTACACGCAGCACATGCTGAAGTCGCGGACGTGGACGCGGACGCTCGTCTCGAAGCTGTTCACGTTTCTGGTCAACCTGATCACGCGGCGGCGGCTGACCTACTACAACGGGCTGCAAATCCACCGCGCGCCGATTCTGAAGGCGCTGCGCATCGAGTCGCACGGCTTCGGGTTTCAGGCGGAAGTGCTGGTCAAGGCGCTGCGCCTGGCGCCGTCGTATGTTGAAGTGCCGATGGACCTGATCGAACGTCAAAAGGGCGAGAGCAAGGCATTTCGGGTGAACAATTTCATCGACGTGTGGCGTACTTTGCGGCTGCTCGTCGCCCTCGAACGCGGAGCGCGATGAGCGACGGGCGCGCGAGCTCGCCGCTCAGGCCGGCCGGCGGCGATCCGGCGCCGGTTGCCGAGCGCTGGCGCCGGAAGATCGTGCCGCTCGCCGACCTGACGCGCATCCGCAGCCAGTTCCGCGGCCGGACGATCGTCCTCTGCCACGGCGCCTTCGACCTGGTCCACGTCGGCCACATGATCCATTTCGAGGAAGCGAGGGCGCTGGGCGATCTGCTGGTGGTGACGATCACCGCGGACACACACATCACCAAGAAGCGCTCGGTGTCGATGCGCGAGGACTACCGCGCGCGGCAGATCGCCGCGCTCGAGATCGTCGACTACGTCGCGATCGTCGACGAGCCGTCGGCGGCCGCCGCGCTCGACGCCCTGCACCCGGACATCTACGTCAAGGGTCCCGAGTACTCGGATCTGCTGCTCGACAAGACCTCGAACATCTCGCACGAGAAGGCGCTCGTCGAGGGCTACGGCGGCCGCCTCCACTTCACCTCCGGCGAGACCTTCTCCTCGACCAAGCTGTCGCACTTCCTGCTCTCCTCGACCGAGGCCTCGCAGGACAATCCCCTGCTGCGCAACGACCGCGTGATGTTCCGCGACGTCTCCAGCCGCGGGTTCCGGCTCGAGGACATCAAGAGCTTTCTCGTCGCGGCGAGCCGGCTGCGCGTCTGCCTGCTCGGCGAAACGATCATCGACGAATGGGTCGACGTGTCGGTCGAGAACATCTCGCAGAAATCGCGGTGCGTGGCCGGCCTCGAGACCGCGCGCGTGCGCCAGATCGGCGGCGCCGGCATCGTCGCGCTGCACCTGGCCGGGTTCGTCAAGAGCGTGCACTGCTTCACCAACGGGCTCAACGCCGCCGACCTGCCCGGCAACGTGACGGTGACGGCGGTGTCGGATACGCCGCTGGTGAAGACCCGGTTCGTCGACGAAGCCAGCGGCTATCCGCTGTTCGAAGCCAAGCAGCTGGCGCTGTCCGATGTCCGCCGCGACCGGTTCCCGAACTTCGACGACTACGACCTGGTGCTGATCGCCGACTTCGGTCACGGCGTGCTCGACGCCGCGGAGATCAACCGCCGGATCGCGCGCGATCGACGCGCCGCGGTCGCGGTCATGGTGCAGGTGAACTCGAGCAACTACGGCTACAACCTGCCGACCAAATACGCCGGCGCCAACTACTACAGCGTCAACCGGACGGAAGCCGAGCTCTGCCTCCACGAACAGGGCCACGCGCTGCCCGAGCTGGTCGACCGGATGTCGGCGCTGCTCGGCTGCGCCGAGTTGTCGGTGACCGACGGCGCCAACGGCGTGATCGTGCGGATGCGGGACGAGCGGTTCGCGCTGCCGACGCTCAGCACCAGCGTGGTCGATACCATCGGCTGCGGCGACGCCTATTTCGCCTTGAGCAGCCTGGCCTTCTGCCTCGGTCTGCCGCCGGGCATGGTGGCGCTGGCCGGCAGCATCGGCGCCGCCGCCATGGCGCAGCGCCGCTGCAACGAGCGTCCGATCTCGGATCAGGAATTCCTCACCATCGCGAAGATCGTGATCTGACGTGGAAAGCTGGACCGATTACGTCGAGACGATTGCCGGCGGTCTGCGCGCGATGGCGGCGACCGACAGGACCGGTGCCGCGCTGACGATCGCCGACGCCGTCGCGGCCTGGGTGGCGATGACGCGCGCCACCGCCGAACGCGGCGGTCAGCTCTACATCATCGGCAACGGCGGCAGCGCCGGCATGGCCTCGCACATGGCGGCCGACGCCTGCAAGAACGGCCACCTCCGGGCGCTTGCCTTCAACGACCCCGCCCTCCTGACCGCCACCGCCAACGACCTGGCCTACGATCAGGTGTTCTCGCTGCCGCTCGAACGTCTCGCGCGCCCGGGCGATCTGGTCGTCGCCATCAGCTCGTCGGGCAACTCGCCGAACATCGTGCGCGCGCTCGAGATCAGCCGGACGCTGGGACTGGCGTCGATCACGCTCACCGGCATGCGTGCCGACAATCGCGCGCGCACGCTCGGCGATGTGAATTTCTACGTCGACACGCCCCGCTACGGCTGGGCCGAGTCGGCCCATCAGATCATCCTTCACTACTGGTTCGACCAGTATCTGGACGTGCACCGTGGGGGCGCGATCTGAGAGCGCCGGCCGTTTCCCCGCCTCGCGCCGCCGTGGTCCCCGTTCTCCGATGAAGATCCTGATCACCGGCGGCTGCGGCTACGTCGGCACCAAACTGACCGACGCCATGCTGGCGCGGACGCCCCACGACGTCACGGTCCTCGACACGATGTGGTTCGGCAACCGGCTCGCGCCGAACCCGCGCCTCACCGTGCTGCCGCTCGACGTGCGCAAGATCGACGACGTCGATCTGTCGCCGTACGACACCATCTTTCACCTCGCCAACATCGCCAACGATCCGTCGGTCGAACTGAATCCCTATTCATCGTGGGAGGTCAACGTCCTCGCCGGCATGCGGCTGATCGACCGCGCCGCGCGCCAGGGCGTGAAACAGTTCGTCTTCGCCTCGTCGGCCAGCGTCTACGGGCTGAAGACCGATCCGCGCGTAACCGAGGATCTCGAGCTCTTCCCGCTGTCGGAGTACAACAAGACCAAGATGGTCGCCGAGCGCGTCGTGATGAGCTACGCCGATCGGATGACGACAACCATCATCCGCCCGGCGACGGTCTGCGGGCTGTCGCCGCGCATGCGTCTCGACGTGGTCGTCAACATGCTGACGATGCAGGCGCTGGCCAAAGGCGTGTTGACCGTGCTCGGCGGCGATCAGACGCGGCCGAACATTCACATCGACGATCTGGTGGACGCGTACCTGTTCGCCTTCGAGCGCCGGCTGCCGGGCGTCTACAACGCGGGGTTCGAGAACCTGACCGTGCTGCAGATCGCCGAGGCGGTGATCCGCGAGGTGCCGGCGTCGATCGAAGTCCGCCCGTCCAACGATCCGCGGTCCTACTTCGTCTGTGCCGACAAGCTGCTGGCCACCGGCTTCGCGCCGACCAGGTCGGTGCAGATCGCGATCCGCGAGATGGCCGCGGCGTTTCGCGACGGTGGGTTGAAGGACGAGCCGATTGCCTACAACGTGCATTGGATGCGGCAGCACAACTTTGCCTGAGATGGCGGCGGCACGTCTGCGTCGGCCCGCCGGGGCCGCATGATCCGGCTGCTGCTGCCGGTGGCGGGAACGGCCGCGTTTTTCGCGCTGTCGCTGGCGACCGTCCGCGGCCTGCGGCCGCGCGATCCGAAGCGGTTGTTCCTGGCCTACGCCGTGCTCGTGGTCATCGCCGACGCCGTGCTCTACCAGTCGCTCTGGCCGATCGGGCGGACCGAGGACGCGTTGGGGCTGGCGTGCGACCTGTGCCTGCAGTTGCTCGCCTGCCTGACGCTGTGGAATGCGTTCTACAGTGTGCTGTGGGGCTTTTCCGGCAGCCTGATCCACGACCTGTTCTCCGACGCCGCGCTGCGGAATCGCGAGCGGCTGATTCGCTCGTACGAGGGCGACGGCGAGCTCGATCGCATTCTGGCGCGGCGCCTTCCCAATCTGATTCGCGGCGGCTTCGTCGACAGAAACGGCAAGACGCTGCGGCTGCGCCCGAAAGGGGCCTTCCTCGCGTTCGGCACGCTGATGTCGTTCAAGCTGTTCTCGCTCGGCATGGGCGGGGGCGTCAAGTGACGCTCGCCACCTCGGTGATCGTGGCCGCGGCGATCCTGCTGGCCGCGCAGGCGGTGATCGTCGCGGTCGTCGCGGCGGTGTGGCGCCGCGGCAACATCTACATCACGATCATCGCCGTGGCGCTGGCCACCGCCCCGGCGGCCGCGTTCGCGGATCGCTGGCTGTTCGGGCGCCCGCTCGACGGCGACGGCCGGCTGTTTCTCGCGCTGCTGCACCTGGCGGTCGGCGGCTTCCTGTTTCATTTCCTGACCCTGCCCGACCGCTCGGTCACGCTGCGTATTTTCGTCGAACTGCGGCTGGCGCCGGGCGGCGCCTTGTCGTTCGACGAGCTCACAGGGCGCTATGGCGTGCGGACGATGATCGGATCGAGGCTGGAGCAGCTCCAGGCGGGCCGGTGCCTGACCGTCGGGCCGGACGGGCGCATCACGCTGCTGCCGCGCGGCGAATCGTTCGGACGGTTCGTCAGCGGCGGACGCCGTTTGTTTCGCATCACAAGTGCAAATTGATGAATAACAAGATTCTGGTATTGGGCGGTGGCGTGGCCGGCTCGTCGATGGCCTACTACCTCAGCGAAAAAGGCTACGACGTTACCGTGATCGAGCGGAACAGCACGGTCGGCGGGCTGGCTCGGACGTGCACCTACAGCGGCCATCCGTACGAGTTCGGCCCGCACATCTGGTTCTGGCCCGGCGGCAAGGAAGATCCGGTGAATGCCACGATCGTCAAGCTCACCAACGACGAGCTGTTCACGATCGACCGCCGCCTGTTCACGTTCGTCGAAGCCGATCAGCGCAAATACCGATATCCGGTGCATTACCAGGACATCGCCGAGATGCCGGACAAGGAAAAGATCGAGCGCGAAGTCCGGAAGAACCGCGATCAGAACATGAAGCTGATCGAAGGCCAGCTGCCCGAACTGGGACACTCGAAGTTCGCCGACTACTTCACCGCCGCCATCGGCGAGACCCTCTACAAGAAGTTCATGGCCGACTACACCTGGAAGATGTGGAACATCCCCGGCGACGAGCTCGAGACGTCGATGGTGTGGGCCGACCGCTTTCACCACGCCTACACCAAGCCGGGGGAGAAGGCCGCTGTGAAAGGCCCGGGCGGCTACGACCCGTTGAAGTTCGAGGACCACACGCTCGGCAAGGGGATCAAGTTCCAGGTCTACCCCCGGCACGGGTGGAACGCCGTGTGGGGCGCGATGGTGTCGCGCTCGACGGTGATCCGCGATTCGGTGGTCCGCATCGAAGACGAGCACAAGCAGCCGTATGTCCTCCTCGCCAGCGGGGACAAACGCTACTTTTCCGACTACCACACGGTGTTCTGCTCGATCGACATCGACGAGCTGTGGGGCGAGAGCCAGCTGCCCTACACCGGCCGGATGATGGTGCCGCTGCTGATTCCCGGCCTCGCCCACGCCTTCCCCGAAGGCGCCGAATCGCTGCACTATTCGTCCTGCGAGTTTCAGACGCGGGTGACCGAAATGAAGGTGATCACCAGGCACGAGAGCCCGGACACGCTGATTCTGATCGAGGTGCCGATCCTGCCCGGCGCCGCCGCCTGCTTTCCGAGAAACACGATCGACTACGCGCGCGAGAACAACCTGTTCGCGGAAAAGGCGTATCCCCAGCAGTCCGAGCAGGCCTTCGCGATCTACGACCGCTACGTCGATCGCGGAAAGAAGATTCCGAACCTGCGCTATGTCGGGCGCCATTCCGAGTTCAAGTACTGGGGCATGCCCGAGACGGTGAACTCCGCGTATCAGAAGTCGCTCGAGTTTCCGGCGGTGTGATGGCGACGGCCGCCTCGCCCCGCGTGCTCGCGTCCACCACGTCGCACAAGCGGGAGCCGCTGCTGCCGACGCTCGAGCTGTTCGGCCGGCTGGGGCTGCGCGACGTCGATCTGAACCTGCACCACCTCATCGAGCTCGGCGAGAGCGTCGCCGACGTCGCCCGCGCGGTGGACGCGAACGGCCTGCGGCTGTGGATCCTGTCGGGCGGCTGGTGCGATTTTTTCAAACGCCCGCCGGCGATCGACGAAACGTTCGCGTCGGTCGCCCGCCAGACGGCGCTCGCCGACGCGCTCGGCGTCGGCTGCCTGCGCCTGTTCTTCGGGCGTCTTCGCTACGACGACTACTCCCCCGCCGCCCGCGAGGCGATCGGCGCGAACCTGTCGCGCCTCTCCGATCGCCATCCGCACGTGACCTTCGTCTTCGAGAATCACGACGGCGCGTCCCTGCATCCCGAAGTCTGCGCCGAGGTGATGCAGCGGGTCGCGCGGCCGAACATCCGCTTGAACTTCGATCCGATCAATTTCGCCAAGGCCGGCGTCGATCCGATGGCTGCCCTCGCCGCGCTCCGCCCGTACATCAGTCACGTCCACTTGAAAGGGCTGGAGCACGGCGAATATTGTGAATTCGGCGACGGCGACGTCGACGTCGCCGCTGTGGTGCGCTCGCTGATCGACGGCGGCTACTCCGGCCGCTTCACGGTCGAATACGAGGGGAAGGCCGACGGCACCCTGCGGCTGTACCGCAGCGTCGCGCGCGCGCGCGCCATGCTGGAACCGGCGCGCTAAGGCACCGGCGGCACCCGAGGCAGCGCCGTGATCGCTACCGGCGGCGCGTCGCAGACAGTGAAGTGTCCAGACGCCGCGTCGCCTTGCTCGAGTTTCCCGGCCCCGACGGGAAACGGCGCGCCGAGTATGACGGCGAACGCCCGCGGCGCGCGAGGTGTTCGATGCAGCGTCAGGCGGACGACGGCCGGCTGCGTCAGCACCGGATGATCGGGCGCCAGCGCCGCATCGCGCGCCTCCGCCTGCAGGCGGGCCGCGTCCTCAGCCTGTCGCCGATCGAATGTCCTCGCATGAAATCCCCGCAGCGTCCGTCCCGGCCACCCGTCCGGAATCGCCCCGCCCGGCGTGGCGCCGCCGAAAAACATCACGACCGGACCGACGGCCGCATCAGAGTCCGCGGCGACGCCGATTCGCCCGGACGACGCCGTCACCGCGCCCCAGGTCGCGCCGACGGTGTCGCAGTGGGGTGTCCCGGCGATCGTCGCGAGCCCCTCGAGCGCCGCTGACGCCGGGCCTCCGGCCGCCAGCGGTTCGACGAAAAAGCCGCGGAGGCTGAGATCGGCCTGCCGCCACGGGAACGCATAGACGGTGCGGCCGGTGAGCGCGCGCGCCACCACATCGGCGCGCGGCGCGACGACGACGACGGGCTTGCCGCGCCGGCGACCGCCGAACACCGCCGCCCGAAACAGGATATCGACCGTCGCGTCCTCCTGAACGAACGCTGCGTCCTGCGCGACCAGATCGAGCCTCGTCGTCGTCCGACGCAGCGTCTGCGACGCGTGTCCGCGCGGCGCGACCCGATCGTCGCGCGTCTCGGTCATGCGCCGCGACGCTTCCAGCGCCGGAAGCAGCAGCAGGATGACGGCGGTCGCCACCGCCCGCGCGGGTCCGGCGCCGATCGCGGTGACGAGCGCGTCAAGGCCGAGTGCCGCGAGCCACCACAGCGCAACCGCCAGCGGCGCCGCCGACACTGCCGCGTTCATCTCCGCTCCCGCCGCCAGCGCAACGCAGACGAGCGCGGCGGCGGCGGGCACGGCGGCGCGGCGCGCGCCGGCCCATTGCGTTGCGGCGACGGCTCCAAGCGCGGCAAGGCCGAGCGCGAATGGTCCCAGCCACCATCCGAGCGTGCGGATCGCTGTCAGCGCGCGGGCGGCGGACGGCCGCGGCAGCGCGCAGGACATCAGTCCGCGCCATGGCGTCGGCCCGGCCAGCACCCCGGGCCGCGACAGGTTCAACATCGCCGGCACGATCAGCAGCAAGACCGCAGCGGCGGCGGCTCCCGCGATCCATCGTTGATTGGGGCGTGGCCAGACGACGGCGCCGGCGACGGCCGCGCCAGCCGCCGCCACCGCGAGCCACGGCGGAACGAGCAGCGCGCAGGCTAGGAATGCGATGGTGACGAGAACGACACCCGCGCGCGCCGATCGTGAACCACGCGCGAATGCCGACGACACCAGGAGCGCCGCCGCCGCGCACGCGCCGAACGCCGCGGCGTCCCACGGCGGCGACAGCGTGCTGCCGAACAGCGGGCTGAGCGCGACCGCCAGACCGATGGCCGCCGGGATGGCCCTGCTGCGCGTCGAGCGATCGACGAGCGCCACCAACGCCGCGATCGCGGCGACGAAGACGGCGGCATGCATCACGTCGAAGATCGGACCGATGGGAAGGTCGGGATGCAGCCGGAGCGCCGCGATCGACGTGATTTCCAGTAAACCCGGACAGGGGGTGGGGCCCGTGAGCTCGACGCCTCGATCGCGCATCATCAACGCGGCCGGACCCACCAGCCAGGGGATCACGAGGCGCCCGGCTGCCGTCAGGCGCGCGGCGGACAACATATCTCTTTTTCGTGGGTTTCGTGCCGATGCGATCTGTTTCGTGCCTTTCGTGGCGACGTCGCCTGTGGCGTCAGCTCGAAAACGGTATGCTACCATGCTGGTCTGCTGCGCCCCATGCCGGCCTCCGCCGCCCCGCCGAGATCATCACTGTCCTCTGCCGATCGTCATCACACGCGCGCGCGGTTGGCCGACCTGGCGCCGGTACTGGTCGTCGTCGTCGCGCTCGTGGTGCTGCGCGCGGCGGTGTACCTGCTCTTCGAACAGTTCGCGTTCGACTCGGACCAGGCGATCAACGGCCTGATGGCCAAGCACCTGAGTGAGGGCCGCGCCTTTCCGCTATTTTTCTACGGCCAGACCTACATGCTCGCGGTTGAGGCATGGGTGGCGGTCCCGTTCTTCTGGATCGCCGGCCCGACGGTTCTCGCGCTGCGCTGTTCGCTGCTCGGGTGGAACATCGCCTTCGGCGTCCTGCTCGTGGTCGGCCTCTGTCGGGATGCCAGCCTGCGGCCGTGGGCGGCGCTCGTGCCGGCGCTGTTTTTCCTGGCCGCGCCGCCGTCGGTCGCGAGCCAGCTGATCAGCGCGCAGGGCGGCATCATCGAACCGTTCGTTTACATCGGTGCGCTGTGGTTCCTGCGCCGGCGGCCGCTGGGGTTCGGCTCGATGCTGGCGATCGGTTTTCGGAATCGCGAGTTCACGATGTACGCGGTGCCGGTGCTCATCGCCCTCGAGTGGGTCAGCGGTGAACTGGACCGCGCCCGCGTGATCGAATGGCTGCTGGCGCTGGTCATGTTCCTCGCCGTCTGGGAAACGGTCGAAGCGCTGATGCCGTTCGCGGACCTCGAAGGCCCCGGGACTCGCGGGCAGTTGCTGGGCGGCTTTGCCGACTCGCAAATCGGCAACCTCGTCGGCCGCTTCAACGGCCGCCCCGCGCAATTGATCGAGCGGATCACGAGGATGGGGCCGGCGCTGCTGGCGTGGTTCGTCGGTGGCGCCCAGATCGAAACCAGCCTGCCGCTGCCGGATCGCCCGTGGCTGGTGTGGCTCTCTGCCGCTTGTCTGCTGACCGCCGCGGCGCGCGTGCTGTTCCTGATGGCGCCGCGCGGCGGCGCGTCGTGGATTGCCGCTGTGCGCGCGCGGATCGCCGACGCGGCGTTCGCCTGGTATCTGCTCGGCGTGGGCGCCGTCGCGGTCGGGACGTTCGTCGCCGGCAAACCGGTGCTCGCGGGATATTCACGCTACGCGATTCTCGGCCTGCTGATTCCCGTCGGCATGACCGCCGTCATTCTGGCGCTCGAGCCGCAGCGGGGTGTCCGCCAGGGGGTGATGGCGATCGCCGTCGCCTGGGCCGCGCTGGCCGTCGTCGATCACACGCGAATCCTCGCCGCCGACATCCGCCAGCCGCCGGAGAACCCGGTCCGCTTGCTCGCCGACCGGCTCGTCGAGCGGCAGGTGCCGGCCGCCGCGGCGGGCTATTGGCGCGCCTACGTGGTCACCTTTCTCGCGCGCGAGCGCGTGCGCGTGGCATCGACCGATTTCGTCCGGATTCAGGAGTACCAGGAGGTTTTCGACGAGCACATCCGCGACGCGGTGTTCGTCCAGGACGCCCCCTGCGCCGGGGCCGAGCAGGTCGCGAAGTGGTACCTGTGCCCGCCATGAGTCTGGTACAATGCAGGGACCCGAATGTCGAAGAACGCCTTCACGCTCAAGTACCTGGCCCGTACCGCGGCCGGCGTACCGCGTGACCTCGCCAACACGCTGGTCGTCTCGAAGCTGAAGCCGATCCGGCCGACCGTGCTCATCTACAACTGCACCTGGGTGTGCGACGCCAAGTGCGAGATGTGCAACAACTGGAAGCACGGCGACCGCAAGTCGGACATGACCCTGGCCCAGCTCGAGCCGGTGCTGCAGGATCCGTTCTGGGGCGCGATCGAAAACCTGAACATCTCCGGCGGTGAGCCGACGACGCGCAACGACCTGCCCGAGATGGTCGAGATGTTTCAGCGGCATCTCCCGCGGATGCGCAAAATCGGCATCAACACCACGGGGCTGACGCCGCACCGCGCCATCCCGATGCTGACGCGAATCGTGAAGTTCTGCGCCGAGCAGAACCTGCTGGTGAGCGCCCGCGTCTCGCTCGACGGCATCGGCGACATCCACGACCAGGTCCGCCACGTCAAGCGCGGCTTCGACAAGGCCACCGAGACGATCGCCGCGATGCAAGCGCTCTCGCAGGAGTACGCGAACTTCCAGTTCGGCATCGCCGCGACGATCTTCGCGACCAACATCGACGACGCGCAGAACATCCTGGCGTGGGCGCGCACCAAGAATCTCGACGTGGTGTTCAACATGCTGCGCTTCACCGACGCGATGCTGAACAACAAGGAGCTCGAGGAGAAGATCGGCTTCCACGCGCGCGAGGAAGAGTTCATGCGCAAGTTCTTCCTCGACCGGGTCCAGGAAGAATCGGTGCTGAGCGGCCAGGCATTCCTCTACCTGCATTACGCCGACATGATCGCCAACGGCTACAAGCGGACGATGCCCTGCCCGTTCCAGACGCAGGGGCTGCTGCTGAACCCGTACGGCGACCTGCACTACTGCGAGAACTCGAACGCGATCGGCAACGTCCTGACGACCCCGGCCTCGGAGTTGTACTTCAAGGCCGAGAACCTGGCGCACCGCGAGCACATCACCGACACGGTCTGCCCGACCTGCCTCAGCCCGTGCCAGGTGAACGTCGGCGCGATGAAGCAGTTCGTCCCGTACGCGAAGTTCCTGGTCCGCGCCTACCAGGTCAAGCACGATCCGGCGCGGCATCTCGAGACGCTCCCAAGTCAGCCTTGAAGGCCGCGGCGCGCGCGGCGGTCGCAGCCGGCCTCGCCGGCTACATCCTCTGGAAAAGCCACCCCCGCGACGTCCTCGCCGCGCTCGCGGGCGCCGACTGGCGCCTGATCGCGATCGCCGTGCTGCTGGTCATCGCCGACCGCGCGCTGATGGCCTACCGCTGGCTCGTCCTGCTGTGCATCCTCGATCCGGCCGAGCGGCCGCCGTTCTCCGAGGTGATCCGCATTTTCTTCGTCAGCACGTTCCTCGGGACGTTTCTGCCGATGAGCGTCGGCAGCGATGCCGTTCGGGCCTACAGCATGACGCAGCTGAAGGTGCGCGGCAGCGACGCGATCGCCTCGGTGTTGATGGACCGGATGCTCGGGGTGGCGTCGCTGTTCGTGATGGCGGCGCTGGGAGTGCTGCTGGCGCGCGATCTCGCGGCGAACCTGACCATCGTGCTGGCGCTGGCGGTGGCGGCGTCCGCGTGCGGCGTGACGCTGCTGGTCGTCTTCAGCGCGACGGCCGCGCGCGGCGTCTCGACGCTGCTGACGCCGATGCCGGCGAGGGTCAGAGCGGCCGGCGACCGGGTGCTGACGTCGATCCGGCGGTATGCCGACTATCACGTGCCGCTGGCCAACGTGTTCGCGGGCTCGATCGCGGTCCAGATTCTGCGCGTCGTGCAGGCCTACTTCCTCGGCCTCGGCCTGGCGATCGCGCTGCCGCTGCCCGCCTACTTCGCGTTCGTTCCGCTGATCCTGCTGGTGATGCTGCTGCCGGTGACGTTCAACGGCATCGGCACGAGCCAGGTCGCGTTCGTGTGGTTCTTCGGCCGGGCCGGCGTGCCGGCCGCGTCGGCGTTCACGCTATCCGTCCTGTTCGTCGCGCTCGGCGTCGTCGGCAACCTGCCAGGCGGCGCGCTCTACGCGCTCGGACGGCCGACCGCTCCTGACGCCGGCCGCTGAAGCGGCGGTCACCGCAGCCGCGGATCGATCGCGGCGACGCAGGTCGACGGCGCGACGACGCCGTTGTCCGCCCATTGTGGCGAGTTGGCGCCGCCCGGCCCCGCGTCGCCGAAGATCTTGTAGAGGTGTCCCTGCGGCAGGATACACACGCGCGACGCCGAGTAGTTGCGGCCCAGCCAGGGAACGACGTTATCGCCGCTGTTCTTGAGCAGCAGTGACCCTCCCCGGTTGCGCAGGATCCAGGCGACGCGTTTGACGACCTCGAGATCCTCGACCGAATTGGTGGGTCTGACGAAACCCGCCACGCACTCCACCAGCGCCGCGTCCAGGCGTCCCTGGCACGTCGACTCCCACGCGCCGTAATCGTTGCCCGGTGCGACCGGCGTGGTGAACGTCGCCAAGGCCGACCACGGTCCGGTCAGCCCCCGATACTCGGAGCGGGCCATCCACGTGTACTGGCTGGTTGGCGTCAGCGGCGCCGGCGGGGTCCAGGTCGCGCCGGTCACCAGACCGGAATCGGCGGTGACCGTGCCCACACGATCGAGGACGCGAAAGCGGTACTGCACCGTGCCGCTGGCGTAGGTCAACCCGCCGCCGGTGGCGACCAGCGCGGGCGACAAGCTCGAGACCGTCTCGTTGTTGACCGGCGACACCGGACTGGGGGCGCTCGCCTTCAACGATCCGTTGACGCCGTTGGTATCGTTGGCGCCGGTCGACGCCGACGACGGCGACAGCGGCGCCGAGCCGGTCGACGAGGTCGATTGACACGCGGGCGCAGCCGCGATCACCGCTGCCAGCAGGGCGATCTTCACGGGCATTGAATGCATGGTCATGACTCCTCGGGATACGCCGTTACTGGGCACGCAGGGCGCTCCCGAGAGAGGCCGGGCGCGGTCGGTTGCCGATGAACACGTTGCGCACGATTTCGCCGGGGAAGGTTCCGTTCTCCGGGCCCTCACGCCCGTCGTTGGCGCCGAGGTAGGCGAAGTGCGGCGTCGGCTGATACCGGATCAGCCGGCCGAAGTATTCGGTGGACGTGTACTCGAGGTCGTAGAACGTGCCGGCGCCGACCGAGTTCTGGATGATCATCCGGAAGCCGTCGTTCCACATCGCCCTGAAGAAATAGAAATGGGACGGGTCCAGGGACACGACGGCCTTTTGCCGATCGATGGCGTCCGCCTCGAGCTGGAACGTCGGATCGGCGAGGCGCATCTTGAACGAGATGCAGTTGTCCGGGTTGCCGTTGACGCCGCGGTACTGCGCCGTGAACAGCCACGGGCTGTTGTAGACGTTGGCGGTCGAGTCCGACATCTCGAACAACTTCAGCTTGGGGCCGGGGCCGTTCGGATGGAGCCCTGCGATTTCGAGCGAGAACTCGCCGACCGACAGCGGCTGCGCGAGCTGATACCGGACGTAGGCGTTGCCGTCGTTCAACCGGATGCCCTGCCCGGTGATGAAGGTCGTCGAGCCGACGACCGTGCCGATCGAGTTGCCGAACACCAGCGGGTCGTAGAGCTCGCCCGGCCGGTTGTAGCCGACGATCGCCGTGTTGAAGCTGCGCGTGGCGGACCACTCCGATACGGCGATCCCCTGAATCAGCCGCGCGCGCCAGAACAGGCGCGTCGCGGGCTGCAGATCGAAATCCGGCGTGTACGACGTCGTCCCCGGCCCCTCGGTGATGCCGGTGGCGCGGGCGATGACCGGAAACGATCCGGGGGACGCGGTGGTCGAGAAGTCGCTCTTGTCCGAGACCTGGAATTCGTAGCTGCGGGGGCCGGTCGCCGAGGCCGTGCTGTTGGTCACGCTGAGCGTCGGACGAAGCGAGGTCAGTTGCGCCGAGTCGGCGGGCGACGCCGGCGCCGGCGCGGACAGGCCGCTGACACCCGCGCTGGGGCTGATCGGCGTTTCGTTCTTCGCGCACGCGGACGCGCCAACTGCGCACACCACGGCGATCAGCAGACTGCAGATTCTCATTCGTGGCCGCTCCCGGAATATTTACCGCGAAATGTCTTCGCTGGCCAATTATATGAAACAAATCGGCGGCCGTTCAACGATTCTTTTGCGCTACAATGGCTGGGCTCACGGACATGGAGGCGATCAAACACGGGCCGGGCCGACCCCGGAAGTTCGGCCGGCCCTCGCGCGCCGTGACGGTCACGCTGCCCGACGACGTGCTGACGCGGCTCACCGGCGTCGACGACGATCTCGGTCGCGCGATCGTGACACTGGTCGAACGCAGTCACGCCCGCGTGCGCACCGTCAAGCCGGCGGAGATGGCCAGCTACGGCAACCACGCGGTGATCGTCGTGACCCCGGTGCCGGCGCTGCGGCGGCTCGAGGGGGTCCAACTGGTCCCGATTGGCAACGGCCGAGCGCTGATTTCCCTCGCCCGCACCCAGTCGATCCCGGAATTCGAGCTCGGGCTGGGCGACGCGCTGGCGCGCAACGGGGTGACCGATGTGGAACGCCAGACGCTGGGCGCGATCGCCGACATCCTCAGACAGACGCGCCGCTCGCGCCGGGGCACCCTCGCCGAGAGGAAGATCATCGTGTTCGAATCGAAACGGCGGAGACGGCGCGCGTGAGGCGCGGCGGGCCGGCGCACGCCGGCGGACATGAGGTCCTCGGCCGGGCGATGGGTCCTTACACCGACAGGAGTGGCGTGTTGATGAAGACGACGAGCATCGTGATGCTGGCGGCCGGTCTCACCCTCGGCGGCGCGGCCGCGGCCCGCGCGCAGACCCCTGATCCCACGGCGTACGGCGAACTGAACGTCGCGGGGCAGATGCAGTCGGTCACCGTGGCGAGCAGCTCCACCTTTTCCCTGTTCGGCGAGACCGGCGCGACCAATTCCACCCAAACCGTCGGCAACGGGCTCGTCTTCGACGGCGGCGGCGGCTATTTCGTCAGGAAGAACCTCGCCGTTGGGGTCTCCGTGTCGATGTTCACGCGGTCGCCGGTCGGCACCGTGTCCGTCTCGACCCCCGACCCGATCGCCTTCAACTCGTTCACGGTCACCTCGGCCTCCGCCAAGCTGACCCACACCGAGCTCGGCGCGCACATCAGGGTGTCGTACCGCGTCCCGATCAGCGACAAAATCGACCTCACCGTCTACGGCGGCCCGTCGTTGATGCGGCTCCGCAAGGACATCGGGACCGCAACGGTCGTCAACGGGACGGCGCAGATCGGCACCGCCACGCAGACCGGCACCGGATTCGGCGCGCACGGCGGCGCCGACCTGGCCTATCTGTTCACGCCGAGTGTCGGCGGCGGGATCTTCGTGCGCTACGTCGGCGCGACGGTCAATCTGCCGGCGGCCAGCGTGAGTGTCGGCGGGCTGCAGGCCGGCCTCGGGCTCCGGCTCCGGCTCCGCTTCTGACGTCGGGCGGCGCGCCCGCCTAGAGCGATTCGGCGGTGGCCGGCTGGAGGTCGCGCGAGCGCGACACCGCGGCCTTCGCCAGGTTGCCGAGAATCGACGGATAGGCCTCGCACGGCGTCCAGCAGTGCGTGCAGCGCTCCTCGATCACGTCCCGGCGCAATTCGCGGCGGCGATCGCCCTCCCACAGCCCCCGCAGGTCGAACCCGTTGTCGCGCAGGTTGCCGACCTTCGCATCCCAGATCGAGCAGGCGTAAAGGTTCCAGTAGGCATCGACGAAACACGACGACGACAGCGCCGTGCACGGCAGGGGTGATTTGCCGGTCTCGTAGTATCGGCTGACGAGCGCCTGGTAGCGGTCCTCGAGGAACTTCACCGGGTGCAGCGCCGAGCCGTTCCTGGTCCGGTGATCCTCGATCGCGCGCAGGATGTCGGCGTGGTGCTGCTCGACCGGGTAGCCGACGTTGTCGAAGTAGTGCCCCGACTCGTGGCCGACGTTCAGGTGGAGCTCCGAGCGCTTGAAGTCGGGGATCACGTCGCGAATCGCGGCGATCGTCTCGTCGACCTTGTCGGCGTTCTTGGCCATCAGCGTCATGCCGACGACGGTCTGGAAGTTCGAGCGCTTGATGCCGCGCAGGCGGCGGAACGTCTCGATCCCCTTGTCCCAGCTGCCGGGCAAGCCGCGCATCTGCTCGTGCATCGCCCTGGGGCCGTCGATGCTGATCGTCGTCATGAGCCGGCCGACGCCGCGGGCCAGCGTCTTCTCGACCAGCGTCACCGTCTTGTCGCCGAACCAGCCGGTGGTCGGGAAATTCAGCAGGTACATCGAGCGGCAGCTTTTCTGAATCGCGGCGACCAGATCGTCGAGGTCGCGGCGCATGAACAGCTCGCCGCCGGTGAGGTGCACCCAGCGGAACTGCGGCCAGCGCTCGAAGAACAGCGCGACCTCGTCGGGCGTCATCTCGTTCACGCTCTTCTT
>JAYVYV010000421.1:0-2920 GCA_043783985.1 Acidobacteriota bacterium
GGCGGCGCCGACGTCGTGGGCGAACTTGAATCCACCGTTTGCCTGTCTGGAAACACAGTAGACGACGCCAACGTGTGCGAGAAATAGAGAAAGGGTTAACCCAACTAGCAGCCCGAGCGATGAAAAACCGCTACAACTCGGAGGGTCGTCGCCCCCCGACGACTGTTCAGGGGACGACGGAGAATCTACCGGCCTGTCATGGAAGATGGTATCAGATGTCCCCCGTGAAGTATATTGTTGCCCTTGTAAGGTGTCTGACCCCGTCCGCGGCCCCGTCCGCGGGGCGGGACGTTACTACGGGACCGCGCGCGCAGTCGGCCGGCTGGGCCCGGCCGCCGGACCGTAAGCCTTCGCCGCGCCCGTTCGTCCGTTCGTGACGATGAACGATCCGTCGGTCCTGGCGCTCAGCTTGATCCAGTGCGCGGTCGAGTCGTCGAGGTTCGCGACGTGATCGTCGGTGAAGAACCGCGGACCGGGCGGCAGCGAGCGGTGCAGCTGCCATGCGTCCAGAAGGCCCGGCGCCTTGTGCAGTGCCGCCAGCACCTCCGGCGAACCCCCTTTGGCCGTCCCGTTGTTGAGGATCGCGACGCGCGGCGCGAACGCGGCGAAGGTCGCGGGGTCGGCGGCGTCCGGTCCGCCGTGGTGCGCAACGAGGTACACGTCGGTTGCCCCGATCATGTTGTTGGGGCACGCCAGCCCGTAGAGCGACGGCCCGCTCAGATCGCCGACGTCGAGGAAGGTGAAGCCGCCGAAGCGCAGTCGGATCCCGGTGGAGCGCGGGTTCTCGGTCGGCTCCTGCGCCGCTGGGGCCGACGCGCTGCATACTGGATTGGCGGCGCCGGCGCCGGCCAGCGGTGTCCGCAGCGTCTCGCCGCCGGCGCTCACGATCACGGCTTCGACGCCCGCCAGTGGAATCCGATCGCCGGGCTTCGGCTGCAGGTGCCTGCCCTTGGCGCGTACGCGCGCGTAGCGCTCGAACGCCGCCTGCGTCCCGGCGACGCGCTCCTCGGCCGCCGGGCCCGGCGGCTCGTGGTCCACAAACGTGCGGATCGGGATCAGCTGCGCGAGCTCCGGCACCGCACCAACGTGATCGGCGTGAAAGTGCGTGATGAGGAGGTAGTCGATCTTCTTGACGCCCGCGGCGCGCGCCGCGGCCAGAATGCGGTTGGCGTCGCGCGCCTTGCGCGGATCCGCCGGGAGCGACGCGAAGGTGCCGTCGGCGGGAAAGCCGGTGTCGATCAGCAGCGTCTGCCCCGTCGGCGTGACGACGAGGGTCGCCTGCCCGCCTTCGACGTCGATGAAGTAGATGTCGAGCGAGCCACGCAGGGCGGCCTGCGCGCGCGGCGCCAGCGTCACCGCCGCGAAGACGACGAGCAGCCTGGCGATCTGTTTCACGGTTCCTCCTCGTGAGAGGTTTTGGGGTCCGATGCATGATATCGGACGCCGACCGTTCAGCATCGTTTTTCGCGCAACCGTTGATACACTGATGCGGATGGCGAAGCCGCCGCGGCGCGACGACCTGTTCCGGATTTTTCCCGACCTCCCGGGGATGAGAAAGCGGACGGCGGCCGAACAGGTCGACCGCGTGCAGCGGCAGGTGAAGGATACGCGCGAGCGCGCGAGCCAGAACATCCTCCGCCAGCAGGCCGCCTCCGACCGCGTCCGCGCCGCCCTCTCCGGCCGCCGCCGTCGCTAACGCGTCGTCGCCGCCCCTGCGCCACACGACCGCGGATCGCCCGTGTCCATCCCGCGCTTGAACCACTCCACCCGCTGAGCGGACGACCCGTGCGTGAAACGGTCCGGCATGACGTGGCCAGTCGACATCTTCTGCAGGCGGTCGTCGCCGATCGCGGCCGCGGCGCGCAGCGCTTCTGCCATGTCGCCGGGATTGAGCTCCACCTTGCCCGCCGCCTTGCGCCCGGGCTGAGACGCGGCGTGGCCCCACACGCCGGCGAAGCAGTCGGCTTGCAATTCCAGCGCGACCGAGGCGCTGTTGGCGCCGGTCCGCCGATCGCTGGAGGCCCGCTCGTTCAGGCCGAGCAGCGCCTGCACGTGATGCCCGAGTTCATGCGTGATCACGTAGGCTTCGGCAAAGTCGCCGGGCGCGCCGAGCTTCTGCGCCATCTCGTTGAAGAACCCGAGATCGAGATACACCTGCTGATCTTCAGGGCAGTAGAACGGTCCGGTCGCGGACTGCGCAAAGCCGCAGGCGGACTGCATCGAGTCTCGGAAGAGCACCACTTTGGTGCGGCGATACCGCGATCCGAGCAACTCGCTCCACATGTCCTGCGCGTCCTTGGTGACCGCGCCGACCATGTCCACCAGCCGCTCTTCCGCCGGCGAGCTGGCGACCTGGCCGGTCGTCCCGACGGTCTGCGAAGGCGCCGGGGCCCCGCCGCCGGTGCCGAGCAAGGAGAAGAGGTTGGTGCCGCTGACCCAGCTCAGCACGAGCAGCACCAGGAAACCGCCGACCCCAAGATGGGCGATGCCGAACCCTCCGCCCGATCGTCCGCGTTGATCCGAGATGTCGCCTCGCTCGCCCGGTGTCCATTCCATGCCGCCACGCTCAGCAAGAAGAAGGCCGACCTCTGCGACTGAGAAACGGAACGAAACTTGATAATGGGGGAGGTGGAGGCACGATGTTTAAGAAATTGCTCATGAGTTTGGTCGTCGCGGGTGTCATGGCGTTCGGAATCCCTACAGTTAAGGTCGTGGCGCAGCAGACCACCGCCGAGCAGGACGCAAAGAAGGCCGGTAAGGAAGCGAAGTCGGCGGGCAAGGAAGCCGGCGAAGCGACCAAGGACGCGGCCAAGGCGACCGGCAAGGCCGTCAAGAAGGGCGCGAAGAAGACGGCCCACGCCACCAAGAAGGCCGCCGAAAAGACCAAGGACGCCGTCACCCTCGACACGACGAGCGCGCT
>JAYVYV010000422.1:0-7438 GCA_043783985.1 Acidobacteriota bacterium
TTCAAGGGTTGCCGCTCATCAAGCCGCCGTATGGCCGCATCACCGCGCTCGACATGAACAACGGCACGCTCGCGTGGCAGATCGCCCACGGCGAGACGCCGGACAACATCAAGAATCATCCGGCGCTCAAAGGCCTCACCATTCCGCGCACGGGACGTCAGGGGCGCATCGGCGTGCTAGTGACGAAGAATCTCGTGATTGCGGGGGAGGGCGGGTTCTTCACCGCGCCGAACGGGCAGCGCGGCGCGATGTTGCGCGCGTACGACAAGGCGACCGGGCAGGAAGTTGGCGCGGTGTACATGCCGGCGCCGCAAACCGGATCCCCGATGACATACTCTTACAACAACAAGCAGTACATCGTGGTGGCCGTGAGCGGCGCATCGTACACCGGCGAGCTCCTCGCATTCAAACTTCCGTAGGTCGCCAGCGAGGTGCTGCACCGGGGCCGCGTGTGTGACGGGCGCGCTGGTGGTGCCCGCGCTGACGCCGGCGTCGGTCACGATCCCGTTCGTCGTTCGGCGTTCGGCGTTCAGTGCCCCCGACGAAGAAGAAACCGCAGAGCGGTTCCTTCTTATCGTTGCGTGAGTCGATAGAGCGTGATCGCCGCGCGCTTGGTTTGTGAGGGCAGCGTGGTCAGGTCGGCGGTTTCTCCGGGCGTGTGGTCGTCGCGGCCCATCAGGCCCACGCCGTCCAGGATCATCTTCGCCTCGCCGGCGACGAACGAGGCGTCGGCCGCTCCGGCCTTGTCCGGGTTGACGGCGGTCACCGGCCCGAACCCGAGGTCGCGGCTCGCGCGATCGTACATCGCCAGCAGGCGCGCGTTGCCGTCGGTCGGCGCGAGCGGCGGGTAGCCTTCGCCGAACGCGATCGCGGCCCGCGTCCGCGGCGACGCTCCCGCCGCCACCTCCCGCATCGTCTTCATCGCGCGATCGAGCTGCGCGGGCGAGAGTGTCCGCAGATCGCCGGCCACCACGGTCTGTCCCGCGATGACGTTGGTCTTGCCGAACGCCGAGCCGCGGGTCTGCGCGGTGTCGTACTCCACCGAAGTTCCGCCGAGGATGACGCCCGGATTGAACGTCAGGTGCTCCTGCCCCGCCATCTGCGCGCGGAAGGTCTCGAGGATGCGCGCCGCTTCGAAGATGGCGCCGTACCCGAACTCCTCGCCGAAGATCTGCGACGAGTGCGCGGGCGTGCCCGTCACGCGCAGCTGCCAGTCGACGGTACCGCGGCGCGCGGTGACGGCGTAGCGCGGATCGCCGGGACCGTCCTCGAAGCCGATCGCTGCGTCGGCCCCTCTCGCCGCCGCCACGAGCGCGGCGCGCGACGCCGCCAGAGGGCGGCCGCCGTCCTCTTCGTCGCCCGTCATGACGACCGTGACGTCCATGTCCTTCAGCACGCCGGCTGCGTCGAGCGCCGCCAGCGCCTGAACGATGATGACGTCGCCGCCCTTCATGTCGATGATTCCGGGTCCCTTCGCCGTCTTGTCGTCGACGCGCTCGAATTTCTGGAACGGGCTGTCGCGCTCGAACACGGTGTCGAGGTGACCGATCAGCAGGATCTTCGGCCGCGTCCCCGGATGCTCCGCGACGAGATGCCCCGCGCGCTGAAAGGCGGCGCCGTCGACCCATCGCGTCCTGAACCCGAGCCGGTCGAACGACGAACGAAAGATGGCGCCGACTTCGCGCACGCCGGCGACATTCTGCGTGCCGCTGTTGATGTCGACCACGCGCTCGAGGAGGGCGAGCGCCTCGGTGTTGTGCGCGTCGACATACTCGACGATCGCACGCTCGGGCGCCGGCGCGCCTGCATGGATCCCGAACAGCACGGCAAGCGCGGTCACAATCGATCGAATCATGGATCCTCGCTGACGATCTCGAAATGTCTCACGGTGCGGTCGTAGTCGGAGAAGAGCGCGGCCGCTTCGTCGTGAACGACGGCGCGCTCGATGTCGCCGCCGGCGAAACCGCGGATCACCTCCGGCGACTCCCACCGGGTGGCGACAACGACCTCGACGCCGCCGTCGAGCTCGCGCTGGAGCAGCCGCGCGCCGCGATAGCCCGCCACCGCCGCAAGCTCCGGCAGGACCACGCGGTGAAAGTACGCCGCATAGGCGGCGGCGCCGTCCCTCGAGTTCGTGCGCGCGGACCAGACACGCTCCACCATCAGAGCGCCTGCGGCGCCGCAGGCTCCGCGCCGACGACGACGTTCCACGGGCGCACGCGCCAGGCGGTGACGAGTCCTTCGCTCACGTACGGGTCGGCGCGCGCGAACGCCTCGACGGCCGCGGCCGACTCCGCGCGGAAGACCAGCAGCGCGCCGTCTGGCGGATCGCCGAGCGGACCTGCCATCAGCAGTAGTCCGCGCGCGTGCGCATCGCGGACCAGGCGGAGGTGCACGTCGCGAAACGGCGCGCGACGCTCGACGAAACGGTCGACGGTGTCGTAGAACAGCGCGAAGTGTCCCATCAGTACCTCACCGGCGCCAGGCCGCGCTCGATCGCCGCGCGGTTCGGCTCTTCCCACTCGGGCAGTTTCAGCTCGCGGCCAAGTGACGACAGGGCTTCGTCGATCGCGAACCCCGGGGGCACCGTGGCGACCTCGAACAGCACGCCGCCCGGCTCGCGGAAGTAGATCGACTGGAAATAGCAGCGATCGCGCACCTCGGTCACCTTGCAGCCGTAGCGCAGCAGCTCGCCGCGGAGGCGCAGCTGCTCGTCGGCGCTGGCGACCGCCATCGCCACATGATGCACGGTGCCGAGGCCGTTCGTCGCGGGGTCGGCGTCGGCGTGATGCGCGACGTCGATGGTCTTCCCCGGTCCGCCGCCGTTGACCGCGAGCCGGATCCGGCTGTCCATCTCGTCGACCACGGTATAGCCGAGGAGCCGGGTCATCAGCTCGACGGTCTTCTTCGCGTCGCGGACAACGAGCGTCACGCTGTGCAGGCCGCGCACCGCGTCGGCCGCGTCGAAGTCGCGCGCGATCCACGGCGTCCGCGTGTCGCGATCGGTCGCAATCAACTCGAACGTCAAGCCCGAGAGATCGGCGAAGCGGATGACCGGTTCGCCGAAGCGTGGCGCGAGGTCGGTGACGGCGGCCGAGCGCGCGCCCAGCCGCGTCCGCCAGACGTCGAGCGATCCGGTCGGGACGGAGAACGACGTCACCGTAACCTGACCGGCGCCTTTGCGCCCGATCTGGACGCCGTGCCCCTTGTAGGGAAACGTCGTCCACAGCGTGCCCGGAGTGCCGCGCGCGTCGCCGTAATAGAAGTGGTAGACGTGAGGGTTGTCGAAGTTGACCGTTTTCTTGACGAGTCGCAGCCCGAGGCCGCTCAGGCAGAAATCGAGATCGTCCTGGGCGTCGTCGACGGTCGCGGTCACGTGATGAAGGCCTAGAATGGACATATGAGAGTGCTGGGTATCGCCGGAAGTCTGCGAAGCGGATCATACAACCGCGGCCTGCTCGAGGCGGCGCGGCAGCTGGCGCCGCCGTCGATGACGATCGAGCGCTTCGACCTCGACGCCATCCCACTGTACAACGCCGACCTCGACGCCGACGGCAGGCGGCCGGCCGAGGTGGAGCGGTTGAAGACGGCGATCGCGGCCGCTGACGCCGTGCTGATCGTCACGCCCGAGTACAACCACAGCGTGCCCGGCGTCCTGCAGAACGCGATCGACTGGGCCTCGCGCCCCGGCTTGAAGTCGCCGCTCGCGGGCAAGCCGGCCGGGTTGATGGGCGCGTCGGCCGGGGCCCTCGGCAGCGCGCGCGGCCAGCAGCAGCTGAAACTCGTGCTGATGTCCACGCTCTCACTCGTGATGCCGCACAACGGCGTCTCGGTCGGCCAGGCGAAGGAGAAGTTCGACGCATCGGGATCGCTGACGCACGAGCCGACGCGGCAGTTCGTTGCGGCCTACCTGAAAGAGCTCGACGCCTGGACGCGCCGCGTGACTACGCCTGGGTCGCCGACGGCGCCGACGGCATGAACAGCCGCTCGGTGTCCTTCGAGAACAGCACCCACAGACCGTAGACGCCGACGATCGTGCCGAAGGGGATCATCATCAGCCCGATGATCGAGAGCACGATCCCCGCGATCCGCGACCACGGGCGAAGCCGCAGCAGCCCGATGCCGATGATGACGCTCGGCAGCGACGTCACCAGCAGGAATCCGACCAGCGCCATGCCCGTCAACCCGATAATCGGTACGGCCACCGATGCGCTCGGATCGCCGCTCGCGCCGACGATGCCGGCGGCGCCGCCGAAGACGAAGACGAGCAGCAGCGCCGCGACCAGGCCCATCGCGCCCAGCGCGATCTGCAGCGCGCCGAGCACCTTGACATGTGTGACCATAGGCCGCGATTCTACACGCATGCCAACCGCCGACGAGCTCACCATTCAACAGAAGACGCAATGGAGCGCGGCCGCAGCCGGGTGGGAACGCTGGGGCGACTGGTTCGACCGCAACACGGGCAATCTCGCCGGGTGGCTGTGCGACGCCGCCGGCCTGAAGCCGGGACACACGGTGCTGGACCTCGCGTGCGGAGCCGGGCAGCCGTCGGCGACGGCGGCAGAGCGGGTGCGGCCGGGCGGACGTGTGATCGCCACCGATCTCGCGCCGGACATGGTCGCGGTCACGAAGCGCAAGGTTCACACACTCGGCCTCGACAACGTCGAGGTGCGGGAAATGGACATGCAGGCGCTGACGTTTCCGGACGCGGCTTTCGACGCGGCCACCTGCCGCTTCGGGCTGATGTTCTGTCCGGATCCGGTGAAGGCCGTCTCAGAGATCCGGCGCGTGCTGAAACCGGGCGCGCGCTTCGCGACAGCGGTCTGGGACGTGCCGGCGAAAAATCCGTTCTTCACCTCGATCACCGGCGTGCTCGGCGAGTTCGTTCCGCTGCCGCCGCCCGACCCGGCTGCCCCGGGCGTGTTCCGTCTCGCGCCTCCGGGCGAGCTCGAACGCGTGCTGAAGGCGGGCGGATTCTCGACCGTCGCCGTCGAGGCGCGGCCGATGACGCTGACGTACGCGTCGCTGGACGAGTACTGGGAAATTCAGACGGCGCTCGCCGCACCGCTGAGGGCGGCCCTCGGTTCGCTCAACGCGGACACGATTGATCAGCTCAAGACGAAGCTGTTCGAGGCGCTTCGGCCTCACACGAGCGGCGGCACGGTGAAGCTCGCGGCCGTGCCGCTCTGCGCGTCGGCGTCATGACCGGTCCGGCTCGGGCCCGACCCGGTCATCGTTTCAACGTCCGCGCCACGTAGTCGCGGACGGCGGTGAGCACGCTCCCGCTCGCCCAGGCGTCCTGCACGACGGCGTTGATGACGCCGCCTTCCTGCATGCGGTGAACGGCCGGCTCGCGCAGCAACCGCTTGGTGAGATGAAACGTGGCGGACGGCACGGCCGCCAGGCTCTCGGCCACGGCCATGGCTTCGTCCAGCACACGGTCCGCGTCGACGACCGCGTCGACGAGCCCGTACCGTAGCGCCTCGTCGGCCGCGAGCGTCAGGCCGCGATAGATCAGGGCCTGCACGTGCTGGCGCGGCGTCGCGAAGCGCACGATTTCGAGCGGAACCAGGGGAAAGGGGACGCCGACGAGCAGTTCCGGAATCCCGATTCGGCCGGGCCCGCGCGCCATGATCCGGTAATCGCCGCAGCAGGTCATCACGCAGCCGCCGGCGATTGCGTGCCCGTTGACCGCCACGACCAGGGGTTTGGGAAACGCGAAGAGCGCCCCGAACGCGTGGTTCATCGCCGGCAGGAATTCGTGCACGTAGGCGGCGCCGCCCTCCACCAGACGCGGCAGATCGACGCCTGCGGAAAACATCGAGCCCTGCCCCGTGAGGACGAGCGCGCCGACCTGTGGTTGCTCGCACGCGTGCAGCTGGGTGGCCAGGGCCCTGCAGAACTCGAGGTTCATCGCGTTGGCCTTGCCGTGCGTCATCTGGAGCACGGCGACGCGGCCGCGGTGCGTGAGATCGAACATGATCATCTTCTCGCGGCGAGATTGTGGTACGGCTCAGCGTGCCTCATCCCGGAATCGGAGGTTCGATCCGCACCCGGCGGTGCTCACAGGCACTTGAACACCCGGCCGGACGAGCCCGACACGAGCGTGAACGTGCCCACGGTCTCGTTGGTGTCGCTCAACCGAATCGTCAACGTCATCGTCGTTGACGCGATCGCCCCGGAGTAGATTGCCGGACGACTGTCGACGATTTCTCCCTGTCGGATTGGACCGCCATGCTCGCGCACGTAGGTGCCGGCAATTTCGAACTGACCCTGGCGCCCGACGGTCGGGGCAGCAGGAATGTCGCCGTGCGCGCAGTCCAGTTCGAGATGCGTGGCGGGATCGGCGACCGACATGGAGACGTGGTCCCCGCCCCAGACGCCTGCCGGGAGTCGCGACGGCCCCGTCGCGGCGCTGGCGCAGGCATAGGCGGCGGCAGCAGCCACGAGCGTGACACCGCCGCGCCACCATCGAGTCGCCTTCGGTGGTTTCTCGCGTCCCCCCGCGGCGCGCTGTTCGAAGGCACCGACGTCCTGAAAATAGTCCCGCACGGTCGCCGCGTGGCGCGGGTTCGTGTAGATCTCGGCGACCGGGTGATCGATCACGCTGACAATCGCCGCAACGGCATCCTCGACCGACTGCGCGGCGGTGCCCGGCGGGATGGGCGGCGAGCCGCCGAGCGCGTTGCGCTGGAACTCGGTGTGCACCAGCCCGGGCATGACGAGGGTCACCTGGATGTCCGGATGCGCGCGGGCGAGGTCCATACGCGCGTTGGCGGTGAGCGCGTTCAGCGCGGCCTTCGCCGCGTTGTAGCCGGACCGGGACGTGGTGGACGGGACGCGGCTGAGGAACGACGAGACGTTGACGATCTGCCCGCGCTGGCGCGCGACGAAATGCGGCGCGATCGCCTGCATCCCGTAGAGCGCCGACTTGACGTTCACGGTCATCATCAGGTCGAACTCCTCGTCGGTGAGCTCGAGCACCGGCTTGGTGATGCCGCGGCCGGCGTTGTTGACCCAGACGTCGACGTGGCCGAACGCCTCGATCGCGCGGTCGCGCAGCCGCTCGACGTCGCCGCGATTCGTGACGTCGGTCGGCACGACGATCGCGCCCGTGCCCGCCCGGCCCGCCACCTCCTGCAGCTCATGCTCGCGGCGCGCGGCCAGCGCCACGCGATGTCCGGCGGCGCCGAGCTGCACGGCGAGCGCGGCTCCGATTCCGCTGCTCGCGCCCGTGATGACGACGTGCTTGCGGTCCGACATAGGGGGATTCTATCGAATTTGAGGATCTGAGGATCTGAGGATTTGAGGAAGTGGGATTTGAGGAACTGGGATTTGAGGACCTAGTGGACTGTACTCACTGAAGTACTACCGATTCGATGCGCCGGGTTTCGATAGCTCCAGCGGACCGGTGTCGCGGTTTTGTTGTAGTGCCTGA
>JAYVYV010000423.1:0-2911 GCA_043783985.1 Acidobacteriota bacterium
TCGTTCCAGACGGCGAACTTCCTCGGCCGCGGCGAGAGCCTCACGGTGTCGATGTCGGCCGGATCGCGCGCCCAGAACTACTCGCTGGCGTTCAGCGAGCCGTTCCTGTTCGACCGCAACATCACCGGCGGCGCGAACATTTTCAAGGCCGACGTCCGCTACATCGGGCAGTTCACGCAGAAGTCGTCTGGCGCCGTCGTGACGATGGGGTTCCCGTTGAGCGGCTTCTCGCGGGCCTTCGTCAACTACAGCTACGAGCGCGTGCGGGTGACCGAGATCGCCGACATCTACCAGACGCCCGACGTGCTGGCGCGCAACCCGTTCCTGCGCGACTCGCTGCTCCTCGGCGTGGGCGGCGAGCGGACCATCAGCAAGATCGTCCCGTCCTACGTGTACAACACGGTGGACCAGCCGATCTTCCCGACCAACGGCAAGCGGTTCACGACCTCGATCGATCTCGCCGGCCTCGGCGGCAACACGAACTTCTACAAGCCGATGGTCGAAGGCGTGTGGTTCGTCAAGCAGAGCAACCGGCTGACGCTCGGCATGCGCGCGCAGGCCGAGTACATCCACGCATTCTCCGGATCGAAGGAGCTGCCGATCTTCCAGAAGCTGTTCCTCGGCGGCGAGTACAGCATCCGCGGCTTCGACATCCGGACGGTCGGACCGCAGGATCCGCTGACCGGTCTCGTCCTGGGCGGCAACAAGAGCCTGCTGTTCAACCTCGAAGAGCAGATCACGATTGCGGGGCCCGTGCGGCTGATCGCGTTCTACGACGCGGGCCAGGTCCAGCCCGGCCCGGTGCTCGTGGGACCGCCCGCCTTCGTGCCCGACGGCGGGTCGCTGGCCACGCGCGTGGTCCCCGGGACGAGCTTCAACCCGAGGGAGTTCAAGACCTCCACGGGGCTCGAGATCCGCTTTTTCATGCCGGTGCTCAACGTCCCGTTCCGGCTCATCTTTGCGTACAACCCGCAGCGCGACGGCGTGCGTGACAACACGTTGCTGCCCCAGAAGGCATTCCAGTTCAGGTTTGCGGTGGGCTCCACCTTCTAACCGCGGCCCATCTGGTGTAAAATCAACAGCTTCCGACATTCGAAAGGATTCAGTGTAATGAGAGGTTCTGCTATTGCCGCGTCGCTTGCCCTGTCCCTTTTCGCGCTGAGCGCCGCGCCGGTGCTCGCGCAGACCCCCGGCGCTCCCGCGAAGCCGGCACCAGCCCAGCCGAAGCCGGCCGCCGCGCCCGCGCCGCAGACGCCTGCGCCGAACGTCGTGCCCCCGCAGCCGCCCGCGCCGTTCCCGGCCGGCGCCAAGATCGCCTTCTTCAACCCGCAGGCGGTGTTTCAGGCGTCCGCCGAGGGACGCACCGGCGTCACGCGCGTCAACGCGCTGATTCAGAAGAAGCAGACGGAGAACGCCGACAAGGCGAAGCTGCTGCAGGGTAACCAGCAGAAACTGCAGACCAGCGGCAGCGTGATGAACGAGACCGCGCGAGTCCAGCTCGAGAAGGAAATCGAGAAGCAGACCAAGGACGCCGAACGCTTCCAGCAGGACGCGCAGGCCGAGATCAACGAGCTGCAGCAGGAAGTGCAGAACGACTTCGTGAAGAAGCTCTCGCCGATCGTCGAGGCGCTGGCAGCCGAGAAGGGGCTGCACCTCGTGTTCAACGCGGCGGAATCTGGCATCGCCTGGGCGGCGCCGGGCCTTGACCTCACCGCCGACGTGATCAAAAAGCTGGACGCACAGGCGAAGCCTTCGGCGACGCCCAAGTAACCACGCCACGAAGGGCTTAGGGCTCAGGGCCGGGGGTCTGCAGCAGTCGCGCCGCGATACAATCAGTCCTTAGCCCTTAGCCCTTAGCCCTTAGCCCTCAGCCTGAGACTCGTGCTCAACATCCCCATCCTCCTCGACCGCCTCTGCTACCGGCAGCCGTCCTTCCTGGTGGACGCGATCACCGAACATGACGCGGGCCGGCGCCTGGTCGCCGTCAAGAACGTCACCGTCAACGAAGAATTTTTTCAGGGACACTTTCCGGGCGCGCCGGTGCTGCCGGGCGTCATGATGCTGGAGTCGCTCTCGCAGGTGGCGGCGATGCTCCTGCTGCACCGCGAGGGCGCGCCGCCGAACGCGCGCGTGTACCTGCGCGGCGTCAACGACGCCAAGTTCCGCCGCCAGGTCGTTCCCGGCGATCAACTCCGGCTGGAAGTCACGCTCGGCCGGCGCCGGACGACGCTGGCGCGGGCGCAGGCGGCGGCGATCGTCGGCGACCAGGTGGTGGCGGAAGCCGAGCTGCTTCTCGGTCTGGTGGCGGACGACACGCAGGTACACGCCTCGGCGATCGTGCACCCGAGCGCGCAGATCGGCCGCGGCACGACGGTCGGCCCCCACGCCATGGTCGGCGCGCAGGTGCGCCTCGGCGCGAACTGCCGCATCGGCGCGTCGGCCGTCATCGACGGCCGGACCGAACTCGGCGACGACTGCGAGGTCTACCCGTTCGCGTCGATCGGCCAGGTTCCGCAGGACCTGAAGTTCCACGGCGAGGACACGCAGCTGACGATCGGCCGCCGGAACATCTTTCGTGAGTTCGTCACGGTGCATCGCGGCACGGCGGGCGGCGGCGGCGTCACACGGATCGGCGATCGCAACGTGTTCATGGCCTACGTCCACGTGGCGCACGACTGCCACGTCGGCGACGACACGATCTTCGGCAACATGGCGACGCTGGGCGGACACGTGACGGTGGAAGACCACGTCAATATCAGCGCCGGGTCGGGCGTCCACCAGTTCTGCCGTGTCGGCCGCCACGCGTTCATCGGCGGCTATTCGGTGGTGACCAAGGATGCGCTGCCGTTCGCGCGGACGGTCGGCAGCCGTCCGGCGCGCATCTACGGCGCCAACACCATCGGCCTCATGC
>JAYVYV010000424.1:0-2909 GCA_043783985.1 Acidobacteriota bacterium
GCTCGAAGCGGTCAAGGAGTTCCAGGTGATCGCGACCGGCGCCAGCGCCGAGTTCGGGCACACGGCCGGCGGCGTCGTCAACGTCATCACCAAGTCGGGCACGAACCTGGTCCGGGGCAGTCTGTTTCACTACCAGCGCCTCGAAGGGCTCACCTCGAAGACGTCTGACGGCACGCCGCTCGAGGACTTTCATCGCGAGCAGTTCGGCGGCACCGTCGGCGGTCCCATCGCGAAGGACAAGGCGTTCTTCTTTCTCGCGCTCGAAGGGGTCCGCGAAAATCTCCAGCGGCCGAATCTGTCGGCGGCCATCGGGACGCCGTGCCCGGTGAGCGCGCCGACGCTCGCCGCCAACGAAGCGGCGATCAACGGAAGCGCCGATTGCCAGCGGCTCGCGCTGCTCGGGTTTTTCCGCACGAGGCGCGGACAGGACGAAGGACTCCCGATCCAGCACGCGATCAACAACAATGCGAGCCTGGCGAAGCTGGATTGGAGCGTGACGCCGAAGAACAATCTGTCGGCGTCGTACAACTTCGATCGCTCGAAGAACACGAACCAGACGTTCGACGTCGCGACGTACGGGAATTCGGCGAACGGCACGGAAGGCCCGGCGAAGATCAACGTCTTCAACCTGAACCTGTTCAGCACGGTGACCGCCAACAAGCTGAACGAGTTCCACGTCACCTATTCGCGCGAAGACCGTCCGCGGGCCGCTCAGCCATCGACGGTTCCGGCCGACACCGCCATCGGCTTCGGGACGACGTTCCGCTTCGGCCATCCGTTTTTCCTGTCGCCGAACATCGACGAGCTGGTCCAGCGGTTCCAGCTGAAGGACAACTTCTCGATCGTGACCCGCAAACACACGATCAAGACCGGCGGCGAATGGCTGCACACCAAGAATGTGCAGGTCTTCCGCGGATTTTTCGAGGGGCGCTACATCTTCGACAGCGTGCCCGGCTTCTTGCGGTACGCCTCGCCGGCGGCGCCCGGCGGATTCGGCCCGTTCACCGTGGGCTGCTCGAACGGGACGTACGTCACGGCGCCCGCGGGCTGCCCCGCCGGCGCGACAACGACCGGCGGTCCGCTCCTGTTCTACCTGCAGAGCAGCAGCCCGGACGGGATTGCGCGCGACGCGGCCGGCGCGTCGGACGTCAGCAACGAGGAGCTCGCGCTGTTCGTCCAGGACAAGTGGCAGGCGGGACACGGTCTCACGCTCGACTACGGGTTGCGGTGGGACGCTCAGCTCATGCCGAAAACCGTGGACCCGAAAACCACGGCGTACGCGCGCCTCCTGAACGACCCGCGATTTCCGTCCGACGGCACGATTCCCGATCAGTGGAAGCAGTTCCAGCCGCGCCTCGGATTCGCGTGGGACGTGAATCAGGACGGGCGATCGGTGGTTCGCGGGAGCGCGGGCGTCTACTACGCCAGGCAGAACCTGCTGACCCAGGTCGGCTCCGTCACGACGAACGGCATTCAGCAGAAGAGCGATTTCCGCAACACGGCATTCACGGCGTTCGCCGACATGCCCGTGTGGCCGAACCTGCTCGCGCCGAGCGCCGTGGCCCCGGGCACCTTCCCGCTGTTCACCGGCGTTCGCGTGTTCGATCGCGACTACCGCAACCCGCGCGTGTACACCTTCAACGTCGGGTTCGATCACGAGATCGCACCGAGCGTCGCGGCCTACCTCGACTTCACGGTCGCCAAGAGCGTGCAGCTCACGCGCTTCCTGAACTACAACGCGCACGGCACGGCGGCGGCCGCCACGCAGCCGGCGACGCGCGACGCCACGAGCTACGTGGGGGGCAACCCCTTCGAGCCGCAGCTGAGCGACGTCTTCGTCACGAACAGCCGAGGCCATGGGCTCTACCGCGGCGGCACGTTCGGTGTGCGGAAGCGTTTCTCGCAGAAGTACCAGCTCGAGGCGAACTACGTGCTGTCCAAGGACGAAGACGACGATTCGAACGAGCGCGACCCGTTCACCGACCGTTCGTTCAACTTCTACGACCTGGGCCTGGACTACGGTCCGTCGGATCGCGACATCCGCCACAAGTTCAATTTCTTCACCTACGTGGAGCTGCCGCGGCAGTTCCTCGTCAACGTCCGCATGCAGGCGCGATCGGCCCAGCCCATCACGACGTCTCCGCGCGTGCTGAACGGCTCCGACCGCGGCCGCAACTGGGACCGGAAGGACAACGCGTACTTCTCGTTCGACTGGCGGCTGCAGCGCGCGTTCCGCGTGGCGACCCGCTACCAGATCGTTCCGAGCGTGGAGATGTTCAACACGTTCAACAACGACAACAACGTGAATCCGCTCACGACGCCCGGGCTGTTCAACTTCGACGGTTTCCTCAGGCAGGGCGTCGGCGATCCGCGCCAGGTGCAACTCGCCGTGAAGGTGACGTTCTAGAAAGAGGAGCGCGCCGGAAACCGGCGGTCGCCCCGCTCGAACGCCTCGATGAGCTCGCAGAGGCGTTCGAGCCGCGTCACCTCGAAGCAGCGCGCCTCCGCGTGCGCCGGCACGTCGGCGTGCTCGTGCGACCAGCTCAGGGCGGCCGGCACATGGACCGCCCATCCGCCCGCCGCGACCACCGGCAGGACGTCGGATCGCAGGGAATTGCCAATCATCAGAAAACGATCCGGGTCGACGCCGTGGCGGACCAGGATCGCGGCATAGACGTCAGGCGTCTTGCGGCTGACCACCTCGACGTACCGGAAACATTCGCGAAGGCCCGACCGCTCGAGCTTCGACGTCTGGTGCAGGAGATCCCCCTTCGTGATGAGCATCAAGGGGTACGACGCCGCCAGCGCCGCCAGGACCGCGCGAACGCCGGCGAACAGCTCGACCTCCTCGGTCAGCATCTGCCTGGCCAGCACGATGATGCCTCGGAGATCGGTGCCGTCGATCCGGC
>JAYVYV010000425.1:0-7415 GCA_043783985.1 Acidobacteriota bacterium
CGGGTCATGGTCTGCATCGTTCCGCTCCTTTCGCGTTATCCACCTCGAGGAAGCGTAACAACCGTGACCCGCCTTGTGTGGCCCGCTGCATAGTGTCTATACTGACCGCCTCATGATATCTAAAGATGGCTCGCGCCTCGTGCTCGTGGTGGAAGACGATATCTCGGTTCGCCGCCCCCTGGTGAAGTTCCTCGAGATGCACGGCTTCGCGGTCGTCACAGCGGAAACGTCGGACGAGGGGCTCGAGGCGCTGAAGACGAATCGTCTCGTCGCGGCGGTCGTCGACCTGCGGCTGCGCCGGGGTTCCGGGCGCGATGTGGTCGCCGCCGTCCCAGCCGAGGTGCCGGTGATCATCTTTTCCGGCGTGCCGTCCGAGTCCGCCGAGCTCGAGCGGCTGCGGCCGCGGACGCGCCTCATCGAGAAACCGTACTCGCTGGTCCTCCTCGTCGAGACGCTCGAAGAGATGATGGCCGAGTCGGGCTCACAGAATCTTCATTCCTAGCGCCGACAGCGCGAGCTCGGCCGCGAGCTGCGCGGTCGTGTTCCGCACGTCGAGCGTCGGGTTCACCTCCACGAGATCCAGCGAGGTGAGCAGCCCCGAGTCGGCGACGATTTCCATCACCATGTGCGCTTCGCGGTAGTTCAGCCCCCCTTTGACGGGCGTACCCACGCCTGGGGCAATCAGCGGATCGCAGACGTCGATGTCGAACGAGACGTGCACGCCGGCGGTTCCGCTGCCGGCGAGGTGCACCGCTTGTTCGACGATCGAGGCGATGCCCTGGCGGTCGATGTCCTTCATCGTGAAGACGTGCACGCCGGAATCGCGCACGGCGATCTTCTCGCGCTCGTCCAGGTTGCGGATGCCGACGAGCACGGTGTGGGCGGGGAGCACCTTCGGTGAGAACGTGCCGATCTTCGAGAGCTCCGACGGTTCGGCGCCGAGCAGCGCGGCCAGCGGCATGCCGTGGACGTTGCCCGAGAGCGACGTCGAGGGCGTGTTCATGTCGCCGTGGGCGTCCACCCACAGCAGGCCGATGGGGAGGTTCTTCGTCCGCCGCGCCCACTCGGCAGCGGCCGCCACCGAGCCGGCGCCGATGCTGTGATCGCCGCCCAGCACGAGCGGCAGGGCGCCCTCGTCGAGCGACGACAGCGCCGACTGATATACCTTCTGGCAGACCTTCGCGATGTCGCGGATGTACTTCTTGCGCTCGTCGCGCAGTTCCTGTGTCTCGGGAATCGGCGCGGGCAAGTCGCCTTTGTCCACCACCGCGAAGCCAAGCGCTGCGATCTGCTCGCCGATCCCCGCGATACGCAGCGCCGACGGCCCCATGTCGACCCCGCGCCGCCCGCCGCCGAGATCCAACGGTACGCCGATGATATGGACGGCTTTCATTTCAGATTTCAGAGTGCAGATTTCAGAGTGGTGTTGTCAAGCAGCCAGGCGGCTGCCTGAGCCGCGGTCCTGCGTGCGTCGGCGACGCAGTCCGGGATGCCGACGCCTCGGAAGCCGCTGCCGGTGACGAATAGGCCCGGATGCCGGGTGAGCGCGCGATCGATGGCGGCCATCCGCTCGAGGTGCCCGACCTCATGCTGCGCGTTGCCACGATCCCAACGGTACACCCGCGTGAAGATCGGATCGTGATCGAACCCGAGCAGAGGCCGCAGCGCCGCGAGCGACGCCCGAGTCAGCTCTGCGTCGGATCGCTCCAGCGCCTGCGGATCGCGCGCCCCGCCGATGAACGCGCGCATCAGCACGCGATCCACGGGCGCGCGGTTCGGCCATTTCGATGACAGCCACGAGGCGGCGAGGATGCCGGTGTGTTCGACCCGCGGGACCACGAACCCGGATCCGGTCAAGGTGTGGCGGACGTGCCGGCGCTCGAACGCAAGCGCGACCGTCGCGGCCGAGGCATACGGGATGTCCCCCGCCAGCCGCGCCAGCTCCGCGTCTCGGTCGTGTAACAGCGGGGCCGTCGCGTACGCCGGTGTGGCCAGCACGACGGCCTGCGCCTCGATCGCGTCGCCACCCGAGGTGCGGACGACGAACGGCCCGCGGCCCGTGATCGCGTCGACGGCGGTGCTCAGGCGCACGTGCTCGGCGCCCAGCGCGTCGACCAGGGCGCGGACCATTTCGCTCAGGCCGCCGGGCAGCGACTTGAAGGCGCCCTCCGAATTGTGGATTGCGGATTGCGGATTGCGGATTGGATTGCGGATTCGGAAGGCGCGCAGCAGGCTGCCGTGTTCGCGCTCCGCGGCCACGAGGCGCGGAAACAGGGCGCGGACCGACAGCCGATCGACGTCGCCCGCATGGATGCCGGCCAGCAGCGGCTCGGCCAGATACGTGGCCGCTTCGTGGCCGAAACGCCGCGTCATGAACGCGCCGATCGATTCGTCGGCCTCGTCGCGCCGCGGCGGCACGAACAGCTCGCCGCCCATGCGCAGCTTGCCGGCCCAGGAAAAGAGCGTCGTGCGGAGGAACGGCCCGACGCGCGTCGGGATGCCGAGCACCGACGCGGCCGGCAACGCGTGCAGGCGTCCCCCGCGCTGGATATACGCGAGGCGCGGCGGCTTGGTGGAGACGAGCCGATCGCCGAGCCCGATCTCGCGGCACAGCGCGATGGCCTCGGGCTTCTGAATCAGGAGGGAGTCGGGGCCGCCGTCGATCGTGAAGCCGTCGATCTCCTCGCTGAAGATGACGCCGCCGGCGCGCGGGGCGCGCTCGACGACGACGAAGGAGACGCGGCGGCGTGAGAGCTCGAACGCCGTCGCCAGCCCGGCGATGCCGCCCCCAACCACGACGACGTCGACGGTGCGCGTCGGGTCCGGCGTCACAGGGCGATCCTGACACGGGACATTTTTTCAGTCGATTCTGGTTCAGGCCCGCGTCTGCTGGTGCACGTAGTGCGCGAGCGCCTGCACGTGCTCGAGCGGCGTCGACGGCAGGATGCCGTGCCCGAGGTTGAAGATGTGACCGGGCCGGCCGCCCGCGCGCGAGAGCACCTCGTCGGTCGCCGCGAACACCCGCTCGAGCGGCCCCAGCAGCAGCGTTGGATCCAGGTTGCCCTGGATGCCGCGATCGGCGCCGATGCGGTCCCATGCGTCATCGAGCGGCGTGCGCCAGTCGGCGCCAATCACATCGCCGCCCGCGTCGCGCAGCTGGTCGAGAATCGATCCCGTGCCGACGCCGAAATGAATCGTCGGGACGCCCGTCGGGGCCACGCGCGCGAAGATTTTCTGCGTGTGCGGGAGGATGAACTCGCGGTAGTCCGCCGCGTTCAGCGCGCCGACCCACGAGTCGAACAGCTGCACGCAGTCGACGCCCGCCTCCACCTGCGCGACCAGATAGTCGCCGATGATGTCCGCGATCAGATCACAGAAGCGGTGCCATGCGGCGGGGGAGCCGTACATCAGCGACTTGGTGTGCGCGAAGTTGTTCGAGTGGCCCCCTTCGATCGCGTACGACGCGAGCGTGAACGGCGCGCCGGCGAAGCCAATCAGCGGCACGCGACCGCCCAGCGCCTGCTTGATCTGCCGGATCGCGTCGAGCACGTAGCCCAGCTTCTCGCGTGGGTCGAACGTCTTGGTGCGCGCCAGGTCCGCTTCGCTGCGCAACGGGCTCTCGATCGCCGGCCCTTCGCCGCGGATGAAATCGAACGGGATGCCCATCGGCTCGAGCGGGAGCAGCAGATCCGAGAAGAGAATCGCGGCATCCACCTCGATGCGGCGCACAGGCTGGAGCGTGACTTCGGTGGCCAGATCGGGCGTGCGACAGAGTTCGAGCAGCGAATAGCGCTCGCGCAGACTCCGGTATTCGCTCATGTACCGGCCCGCCTGGCGCATGAACCAAACGGGTGTGGCGTCGACCGGTTGCCGTCGGCAGGCGTTGAGGAATCGGCTTCCCGGATCGCTCAGTGGGTCACCTTCAGCAGGTTGCGGGCGAGCCCGACGAGGTCTTCGAGCCAGAGCGGCTTGAAGCGAAGCTCGGCGCCCAGGGCCTGAAGCTCGTTCGACACGGAATCGTCGAGAAAATAATCGCCGGTCACGATCGCAACCGGCGTCGCCCGCTGGCCGTCCCGCGCGCGCAGGCTCCGCAGGAAGCCCAGCCCATCGACCAGCGGCATCCGCAAGTCGAGAATGATCGCGTCAGGATGGCTGGCTTCCGCCTCAGCCAGGCCTTTTTCGGCGCTCAGCGCCGTACGGACCTGGTAGCCTTCCAGCCGCAGCATTCGCGCGAACGTCTGCGTCACGCCCTCGTCGTCGTCAACAATCAAGATCTTCGAGTTCGTCCGCTCGCGCGCGGTTGCTGACACCTGAGTATTGTAACCGACGATGGCTCCTCATGAAGGAGACGGACTTGGGCCTGTCTAAATCGTGCTAAGATTCGACGTTTGATCGTGCGAATCCAACCATTTGGAGGCGTTCGTTGAGTCCGATTCTGGTGCGGCCGGTCCGCGAGCAGCTCGAGCACGACCGCATCATCCGGCTGCTGCACGGCAAGTTCCGCCGGAAATACGAAGCCGGGATGAACCCCGGCGCCGAACAGAACATGCCAGTGGGCGCCTTACCCATGGCGCTGTTTCCGGATCTGGTCCTGCTGTCCCAGGATCGCGGCCGCAAGCTGCAGATTATCGTCGAGATCGAAACCGGAGAATCGGTGAATCACCTCGAGGCGCTCGCGCAATGGGCGCACTACGGCCGCGTGCGCGCGGCGTTCCATCTCTACGTCCCGTCGGGCATGGTCGACGTGGCGCGGCGGCTCACCGAGGACAACCAGATCCACGTCGCGGAAATTTGGAGCTACCACATCGTCGGCGATGAGCCCCGCTTCACGCTGGTGCATCGCAACCGCGAAGCGATCTCCGCGCAGGCGCGGAGAACTCCGGTGATGAAACCGGCGCCCGCACTGCCCGTCGTGAAGCCCGCCGCGAAACCGGCGGGACAGCCTGCTGCGAAACCGGCGGCCAGGCCCGCCGCGAAGCCGTCGACAAAGCTGGCCGTGAAGCCCGCGCCAAAGGCGAAGGCCAAACCCGCCAAGGCGGGCAAGCCGAAGCCCAAGCCGAAGGGCGGATCCAAGCCCAAGCCCAAGAAGGCCGGGGCCAAGAAGAAGTAGGTTGGCGTTCCTCAAATTCTCGCGCGACAAGCGCGGCGTCGAGAGCTTCGCGCTCGTGCATACCACCACGAACCGGCGCGGGAAGGTCCGGCCTCGCGTGCTCTACTGGTTTCGTTCGCCGCCCGACGTGAAGGTCGGGCGCGAGCCGTTCGACCCCGCCGTCCGCCGCGCGCTCGAAGCGCAGAACCCCGACATCGCCTTCGACTGGCGCGCGATCGTCGAGACGCCGATTCCGTCCGCTGACGCCGACAAATGGCGCGAGCGCCGCCGCGCGGAGCGTGCGGCGAAACACGCCGCCGCCGAAGAAGAATCGGCAGAGGCGTCGGGCGGAGAGGGAGACGCAGACGGAGACGCGATCGCCGTGGCATCCGCGCCGGCCGTGGTCGCCGACGTTGGCGCGGTCCCGATCGAGCTCTCGAGCGAACCGCCATCGACGCCGATCGCATCGGGCGCAGGCGACGCGAACCGCAAGCGGCGGCGCCGCCGGAGCGGCGGCGGGCGCGGTGGCAACTCGCCGTCGGGGGGCGCGCTCCCTCCCGCGCCCGGGGCGCCGTCGGGCACCGATCATTCAGGAGGCTGACCGCATCGACTCCCGGTCGTTGCAGCGCGTCCGCGTCAGCGCGGCGATCGTGGCCGTGGGAGTGCTGCTGTGGTGGGCGGGACGATCGCTCGCGCCCCGCCTGTTGGGCATCGTCGCGCACGTGCAGAGCCTCGGCCCCGCGGCTCCCGTGGCTTTCATCTGCATCTACGCGTTCGCGGTGGTGGCGCTGATCCCGGCCTCGCTGCTCACGATCGCGGGTGGCGCCGTGTTCGGCCTGATCCGCGGCGTCGTCTTCGCGATGATCGGCGCGACCCTCGGCTCGACCGCCGCGTTCCTGCTCGGCCGGTACGTCGCGCGGCGTCTGGTGGCGCAACGGCTGGCGGCGATGCCCCGCTTCGTCGCGATCGAACGCGCGGTGAGCGCGCGAGGCCGCCGCATCGTGTTCCTCCTGCGGCTCTCGCCCGTGGTCCCGTTCAACGTCCTGAACTACGCGC
The DNA here is from genome assembly GCA_043783985.1 of Acidobacteriota bacterium. GTDB lineage: Bacteria > Acidobacteriota > Vicinamibacteria > Vicinamibacterales > CAVVIG01 > CAVQFC01. The sequence continues at coordinate 6,146 of JAYVYV010000425.1, forward strand.
TGGGGCTGACGACGATTTCCGTGTGGGACTTCATGCTCGCCTCGCTGGGGACCATTCCGGGGGCGTTCGTCTATGCCTATGCCGGGAAAGTCACGGGAGAGGCGCTGGCGTTCGCCGGGCAGGCCCAGGTGCCGCGGGATGCGTCTTATTATGCAGTCCTGGCGGCCGGACTGGTGGCCACTGTCGCCGCGACGACCGTTGTCGCACGGACCGCCCGCCGGGCGCTCGAGGATGTATAATTCAGCCCATGAGTTTGAAGATGAACGGTTTCTGGACCACTGCAACGCTGGTGGCCCTGACGGCCGGGCTATCGGCTCAAACGCCCGCCGCGTCACCCGCGCAGCCACCCGCCGCCACCTTCAAGGTTCAGGTCGATCTCGTCACGAACGACATCATCGTGCGCGACGAGAAGGGCAATTTCATTCCTGACCTCAAAAAGGAAGAGTTCGAGATCTTCGAAGACGGCGTGAAGCAGGACATCTCGTCGATGACCGTCGTCACCGGCGGCCGCGTGACCAACGTGATGGCGCCGCCGCCTCCGCCGCCGCCCGAGGGGATCGTCCTTCCGCCCAGCCGCCCGCGCACCGACGTGTCGGGACGCATCTTCCTGTTCTTCGTCGACGACCTGCACCTGCAGTTTCACAACACCGGCCGAGTGCGCGAGTTGTTCAAGCGGATCTCGAAGGAGCTGGTGCACGACGGCGACATGTTCGGAATCGTGTCGAGCGGGCCCTCGTCGATCGCGGTCGACATGACGTACGACAAGACGCGGCTCGACGAAGCGATCAAGAAGATGGCGGGCAGCGAGCTGAAGCCGACCGACATCATCAACGGACCGTCGGGCGCTGAAGGCCCGAGCGAAGTCCGCTACCGCGCGCACGTCGCGTTCTCGACGGTCAACGATTTGCTGAACAACCTGGATTCGGTGCACAACCGCCGGAAGGCGCTCATCTACGTGAGCGACGGTTACGACTTCAACCCGTTCCAGGATTCGCGCCTTGGCCTGATGGATCCCAATTCGCCGTTCGCGCAGAACGAGTTCTCGCGCAGCCAGAAACAGCAGAGCGCCGACGGCTCGAGCAACCCGGGCGCCGATCCGTTCACCCAGCAGCAGAAACAGAGCGAGACGTTCGCCGATGCGGATCTCGCGCGCGAGCTCGGCGAGCTGACGCGCCAGGCGAACCGCTCGAACGTCACGATGTACACGATCGACCCGCGCGGGCTGGTCGGGATGGGCGACATCGACGAGCAGGTGGATCCGCAGCAGTGG
>JAYVYV010000426.1:0-2907 GCA_043783985.1 Acidobacteriota bacterium
CCGTCTCGGCGGTAAAACAACTCGACGCCCAGATGGCCTCCGGCCCGGCCACGGCCGGCTACAAACAGGAGCCCGGCATCGTCTCGACCGCGCTGCCGACAGCGCTGCGCGAGATCGGCTTCGACCAGAACATCGACCAGCGCGTGCCGCTCGACACGACGTTCCGCAACGAGGCGGGCGCCGCCGTGCGGCTCGGCGACTACTTCGGGAACAGACCGGTCGTCCTCGTGTTCGCGTACTACGACTGTCCGATGCTCTGCACGCAGGTGATCAACGGCCTGTCGAGCGCGCTCGGCGTGATGTCGCTGAATCCGGGCAAGGATTTCGAGATCGTCACCGTCAGCTTCAACCCGCGCGACACGCCGGCGTCCGCGACAGCGAAGAAGGCCGTCTACCTCGAGCGCTACAGGCGCCCCGGCGCCGCGGACGGCTGGCATTTCCTCACCGGCGATCAGGACAACATCGACCGGCTGACGAAGGCCGCCGGCTTCCGGTACGCCTGGGACGCCGGGACGAAACAGTACGCGCACCCGAGCGGCGTGATCGTCGCCACACCCGACGGCCGCCTGTCGAAGTACCTGTTCGGCATCGAGTACGGCCCGCGCGATCTGCGCCTGGGCATCGTCGAGGCGTCGGCAGGCAAGGTCGGCACGCCGGTCGATTCGCTGCTGCTCTACTGCTACCACTACGATCCGACGACCGGCCGCTACGGCCTGGTGATCATGCGCGCGATCCGGACGGCCGGCGCCGCCACCGTACTCGCGCTCGGCGCGTTCATCGTCTTCATGGTGCGCCGCGAACGTGAACCCGGAAATCTAAAATCTAAGTCTGAAATCTGAAATCCTAAATCTGAAATGCTGACCGGCACCCCTCTCTTCCCCGAACAAGCGTCGACCATGGCGGGTCGCGTGGACGCGCTGTACTTTTTCCTGCTCGCTGTCTCGATCTTCTTCTCGCTGCTCATCGCCGGCCTGATCGTGTTCTACGCGATCCGCTACCGCCGCCGCGACCCGAACGGCGTCGGCGAGGTGTTCCACGGCGGGATGGCGCTCGAAATCGGCTGGACCGTCATTCCGTTCATCATCTCGATGGTCATCTTCGTCTGGGGCGCCAGCGTGTTCTTCGCGATGTCGCGGCCGCCCGAGGAGACGCTGAACATCTACGTCGTGGGCAAGCAGTGGATGTGGAAGTTCCAGCACCTCGACGGCCAGCGCGAGATCAACGAGCTGCACGTGCCCGTCGGCCGTCCGGTGAAGCTGATCATGACGTCGGAGGACGTGATCCACGACGTGTTCGTGCCGGCGTTCCGCGTGAAGGCAGACGTGATTCCCGGCCGCTACACGAACCTCTGGTTCCAGCCGACCAAGCCGGGGCGCTACCACCTGTTCTGCGCCGAGTACTGCGGCACGCGGCACTCGGGCATGACCGGCGAGGTGATCGTCATGGCGCCGAGCGAGTTCCAGACGTGGCTGAGCGGCGGCGCGCCCGAAGGCTCGCTCGCGTCGGCCGGCGCGAAGCTGTTTCAGGACCTCGCCTGCAACACCTGCCATCGGCCCGACGCGCAGGGACGCGGCCCGGTGCTCGAAGGCCTGTTCGGCAAGACCGTCCAGCTGCAGAGCGGCGAGACCATGACCGTCGACGAAGCCTACGTGCGTGAGTCGATCCTGAACCCGGCGGCAAAGGTCGCCGGCGGCTTCCAGCCGATCATGCCGACGTTCCAGGGGCTGGTCACGGAAGAACAGCTGCTGGAGCTGATCGAGTACGTGAAGTCGCTGAAGGCGCTTCCGCAGGTTCAAACAAGGTAGCAGACAAGGTCGCCATGTCCAGTCCGACGGTGTTCATGCCCCCGCGGCACTATCTGAACGACGGCTACGGCATCAGGTCGTGGCTGTTGACGCGCGATCACAAGCGCATCGGGCTCCTGTACCTCGCGGCGATCACCGTCTTCTTCTTCATCGGCGGCGCGATGGCGGTGCTGATCCGGATCGAGCTGGCGACCCCGGTCGGCGATCTCGTCACGGACGAAACCTACAACAAGCTCTTCACCATGCACGGCGTGATGATGGTGTTCTTCTTCCTCATCCCGTCGATCCCCGCGACGCTGGGAAACTTCCTCGTCCCGTTGATGATCGGCGCGAAGGATCTCGCGTTCCCCAAGCTGAACCTCGCGAGCTGGTACATCTACGTGATCGGCGGCGCGTTCACCCTCTACGCGCTCGTCGCCGGCGGCGTGGACACCGGCTGGACCTTTTACACGCCGTTCAGCACCGTTTCGTCGACCACCAACGTCATCCCGGTCGCGCTCGGCGTCTTCGTCACCGGCTTCTCGTCCATCCTCACCGGGCTGAACTTCATCGTCACCATCCACCGCATGCGCGCGCCGGGCATGACCTGGTTCAGGATGCCGCTGTTCCTGTGGTCGATGTACGCCACCAGCCTGATCATGGTGCTCGGCACCCCGGTGATCGCGATCACCATCCTGCTGGTCGGCGTCGAGCGGATCTTCCATTTCGGCTTCTTCGACCCGCGCCTCGGCGGTGACCCGGTGCTCTTCCAGCACCTGTTCTGGTTCTACTCGCACCCCGCGGTGTACATCATGATTCTGCCGGCGATGGGCGTCGTCAGCGAGCTGGTCGCCGCGTTCTGCCGCAAGCAGGTGTTCGGGTACAAGTTCGTCGCGTTCGCCAGCGTGGCGATCGCGGTGCTCGGTTTTCTCGTCTGGGGCCACCACATGTTCGTGGCCGGCATCTCGGTCTACGCCGCGCTGATCTTCTCGGTTCTCAGCTTCCTCGTCGCGGTGCCTTCGGCCGTCAAGGTCTTCAACTGGACGGCGACGATGTACAAGGGATCGGTGTCGTGGCAGACGCCGATGCTCTACGCGATCGGCTTCATCGGGCTGTTCACGAT
>JAYVYV010000427.1:0-2905 GCA_043783985.1 Acidobacteriota bacterium
CACGGTCGTCGGTTTGCGCGGGGATGTCACTCAGCACCTGAGCGAGCTCGCCTGCGGCGAGTTTGCTCGCTCAACCGGCGCAGGAAACCATTTGCGTCAGACGCTGGGCCACTTCGTTCCTCCTTCCGTATTCTGGAACGCAGAGCTCGCTGAGCCCGCAAAGAATCATTTGGCTTTGCGGCCTTTGCGCCCTTTGCGTTCCTATCGATCGGTCAGCTGGTCGTAGATGCGGATCAACTCCTGTTCCGAGACGAAATCGATCTCGATGCGTCCTCGCGTTCCGTGCCGGACGATGCGGACGCGGGTGCCGAGGAGGAGCTTCAAGCGATCTTCCGCGGCCCGCGTGTGGACGTCGGCCGGCTTCGGATCGGCGGCGCCGCGCGGCGGCTTCCCCGCCTCCACGAGTGTCTTGACCAGCGATTCGGTCTCGCGCACCGAGAGGCTGCGGGCGATCACGTCGCGTGCGATGCGCCGCTGGTCGGCCTGGTCGGCGAGCGAGAGCAGCGCGCGGGCATGGCCCATCGACAGGCGGCCGGACGACACGTCGGCGCGCACCTCGTCGGGCAGTTTGAGCAGCCGCTGGAAGTTCGCGACCGACGCGCGATCCTTGCCGACCGCGGTCGCGATGTCTTCCTGCGTCAGGTGGAACTCGTCGGCGAGACGGCGGTAGGCCAGCGCTTCCTCGATCGGGTTGAGGTCTTCGCGCTGGATGTTTTCGATCAGCGCCATCTCGAGGAGCGATTGCTCCTTGCCGGGCGCCACGTCGCGCACGACGATGGGCACGCGCAGGAGTCCGGCGACCTTCGCGGCGCGCCAGCGTCGCTCTCCCGCGATGATCTGAAAGCGATCGCCAATCCTGCGGACGACGATCGGCTGGATGATGCCGTTGGCGCGGATCGACTGCGCGAGCTCCTGCAGGCGCGCATCGTCGACGTAGCTGCGCGGCTGAAAGTCGTTGGGCTCGAGGCGATCGACGTCGGCTTCGACCGCCGACGCGCGCGTGGGCTCGGGCGTGTCGGGGATGAGCGCGCTGAGACCTTTTCCGAGCGCGGGGCGTTTTTCCATGGGGATCACATGGAACGCGAAGCGCGCGAAGCACGCAAAGCAAAACAATTCTTTGCGGTCTTTGCGGCCTTTGCGTTCATCTTCGTTTCATGCCGCTGTGGCGGCGGAGCGTTCGAGCACTTCGCGCGCGAGGGCGAGATAGGCTTCGGCCCCGCGCGATTTTACGTCGTACAGAATCACCGGCATCCCGTGGCTCGGCGCCTCGCCGAGGCGGACGTTGCGCGGGATGACCGTCCGGAACACTTTTTCCTTGAAGAACTGGCGGACGTCGGTCGCCACCTGCTGGCCGAGGTTGGTGCGTTCGTCGAACATCGTGAGGAGCACGCCTTCGATATCGAGCCCCGGGTTGAGGGACGCGCGCACGCGGCGCATGGTGCCGACCAGGTCGGCGAGCCCCTCGAGCGCGAAGTATTCGCAGTGCAGCGGGATCAGCACGGCGTCGGCGGCGACGAGGGCGTTGAGCGTGAGGAGGCCGAGCGAGGGCGGGCAGTCGATGAAGATGTAGTCGTAGTCGCCGCGCACCGAGCGGAGCAGGTCGCGGAGGCGTTCTTCGCGCGCGGGGAGCGTGACCATTTCGATCTCCGCGCCGGTGAGGTGACGATCGGCCGGGATGAGCTTCAGGCTGTCGATGGCGGTGGGAATGACGAAGGGGCGCGCGTCGGTGGTGGCCTCGAGCGTCGTCAGCGCGTTGTAGATGGTGCCGGCGGCGGAGGCGTGGCCTTTCTGTCCGACGCCGCTGGTGAGGTTGGCCTGCGGATCGGCGTCGACGAGCAGGACGCGGCGCTCGGCCACGGCCAGGGAGGCGGCGAGGTTGATGGTGGTGGTGGTTTTACCGACCCCGCCTTTTTGATTTGCGACCGCGACGACTCTTGCCATAGTTGGTCAAACGACCAATTAACCTGGATACTTTGGATTTAAGGATATTAGGATCTGAGAATTTGAGGATTTTATCTCAGGAACTGCGACCCAGCGCATCAACCTTCAAAATTGATAGTTCCACGTGGAACTTTGGGAACCTCTAAGGATTTGAGGATTTGAGGATTTAAGTACTTGAGGATATAGCTGAGGATCTCAGAGCATCTAACACTTCGCCGGCGACGCCAGTGGGGACCGCGGCGAGCGCCGTGTCGCGGTTGTCGCCGTGCGCCGTGCGCCAAGCTTGTACTTCCTAAAATAAATCCTAAAATCCTCAAATCCTAAGATCCTTAAATTTTAGAAAATATTGCGAGAAAGCTCGGCGGCGATTCGATCAACGGAAACGTGTTCACGCGCTGAAATCCTGGGGGATCGGCGCTCGGAGAATGCGCGGGTCTGAAGAGGAGAAGGCGGCCGCCCTGCTTCAGCATCCGTCCGGCGGTGTCAAAAAGCTCAGGATCAGCTTTGACGGCCCGGACCGTGACGAGGTCGCCTGTGCCTGAGAAGTCCGGCCTGCCGGCGGCCACCTCGAATCGATCCGTCTCGACCGACGCCCCCGTCAACCGGAGCACGCGAATCGCCTCCCTCAGAAACGCGCTCTTCCGCTCCTTCGACTCGATCATCGTCAATCGCAGCGCCGGACGCGCGATTTTGATCGGGATCGCGGGCGAGCCGCCGCCCGACCCGAGGTCGAACCAGGCACTGGGCGTGTCCGTGGGGATATGCTTCGCCGCGGCCAGCGGCTCCACGAGGAGACGGTCGAACGTCTCGTCGGTCGGCGTGTCGAGCGGGAGTGCCGTGAGGTTGATGGTGGCGTTCCACTGCGCGAGCAGCCGGAAGTAGGCTTCGAGCGGGTCCAGCATGTTCAACGCGATCGGCGCCTTCGCGCGCCGCGTGCGACGGGCGAGCCGATCGCGGAATTCCA
>JAYVYV010000428.1:0-2902 GCA_043783985.1 Acidobacteriota bacterium
GCGCACGGTCGACAGCCGGTGGGCGATGACGATGGTCGTGCGGCCCTCGCGCAGCTGGCGCAGGGCCGAGAAGACAATCTCCTCCGAGATCGAGTCGAGCGACGAGGTCGGCTCGTCGAGGATCAGGATCGGCGCGTTCTTGAGGATCGCCCGCGCGACGCTCAGCCGCTGGCGCTCGCCTCCGGACAGGCTCGCGCCGGCCTGCGCGATCTCCGTCCGGTAGCCGTCGGGCAGGCGCGCGATGAACTCGTGGGCGTGCGCCGCCCGCGCCGCCTGCTCGACCTCCTCGTCGGTCGCGTCGAGACGGCCGTAGCGCAGGTTGTCGGCGATCGTACCGGCAAACAGCACCGGGTCCTGCAGCACGATCGCGATTTTCTCGCGCAGCGATCGCAGGCGGTACCGGCGCACGTCGACGCCGTCAATCGTCACGCGCCCGACCGTCGGATCGAAAAAACGCGGGATCAGGCTGACGAGCGTCGTCTTGCCGGCGCCGGTCAGGCCAACCAGCGCCACCACTTCGCCCGGCTTGGCCGCAAAGGTGATGTCGTGCAGCACGCGCGCGCCGTTCGGGTACGTGAAGCCGACGTCCTCGATGCGGAGGTCCCCCTTGATGTCGACCGCGTCGATCGAGTCCGGCGCCTCGCGCGTCTCGGGCACGAGAGCGAACATCGCGCGGACGCGTTTGGTGCCCGCCAGCGCGCTCTGGAGCTGACCCGTGGTGTGCGCGATCGCCGACAGCGGGCCGTACACCGCCGCCAGATAACTGATGACCACCGTCAGCTCGCCGATCGTCAGCCGGCCGTGCATCACGTAGTTGCCGCCGACGATCACGACGAGCGCCGTTCCGAGGATGGTGATCGTGCTGACGACCACGGAGAACAGCGACTGCTGCCACGTGATCGCGATCCGCGCGTCCATCGTTTCGACGCCGCTGGTCCTGTAGCGCTGCAGCTCGTGCGGCTCGCGCGCGAAGCTCTTGACGAGCTTCATCGCGCCGAACGTTTCGTACAGGCGGCCCAGGAGCGAGGACTCGAGCTCCTTCACGACCTCCTCGCGGCTGACGAGCGTCTTCGTGTAGTAGCGCAGGCAGAAGTACATGAACGGCACGACCGTCAGCGACAGCAGCGCGATCGTCACGTTCAACCGCAGCAGAATCCCGAACATCACCGTCAGCGCGATGATCGACGTCGCGAGCGGGAACAGACCGCTCATCACGAGGTTCTCGATCGCGTACGCGTCGACGTCCACGCGGTACACCGCGTCGGCCGTGCTCGTGGTGATGTGGTGGTTCATCCCCAGCGCCGTCAGGTGCTCGAAGAGCTTCCCGCGCAGGTCGTAGACCATCCGCTGGCCGGTGTCGACCTGCACTTGCGTGCCGTACGCCGACACGAGCTGGTTCACGACCTGCAGCACCACGCCGGCGACGACGACCAGGACCAGCAGGACCAGGCGGTGGCCCTGCGTGATGGTGGAGATCCAGGGCGCCACCCGCGCGGGAAACGGCTTCCCGCCCAGCACGTAGTCGATGACGACCGCGAGCGGCCACGGCTGCAGCGCCCCCAGCACGATTTCCGACACGAGCAGCACCGCGAGCACCGCCACCCGCCGGCGGTACGGACGCAGGTACTGCAGCATCCACCCGATCAGGCCGTCGGTCGCGCTCACGGTGGCCGGACCCTTGGTCGCGGCGGTCATCCGCCGATCCTGCGCGGCGGCAGCAGCGGCCGCGGTGGAACGAGATTCGGCGCGATCTTCGGGATGATCAGCGGGACGACCCGATCCTGGCTCGAATCCGCGACGTAGAGGAAGCCGCGGCGCGGATCGTACGCGACGCGCGTCGGCGCGCCGAAGGCCTCACGCCCCTCGTCGGTGAGATCCCGGATGATGCCGTCGGGGCCGATCGCCCGCACGCTGCTGTTGTAGAAGTCGGCGATGAACACGGTGACCTTCCCCCCCGGCTCGTTGACCACGGCCACGCCGGCCGGTCCCGCGAACCGCGCCGCCGTGGCGGGACCGTCGTCGCCACTGTGTCCCCAGGCGCCCGTGCCGGCGACGGTGGTGATGATGTGCGTCCGCGCGTCCACCCGGCGTACGCGGTTGTGGTGCATGTCGGCGATGTAGAGGTCGCCCGTGCGGGGATCGAGCGCGATGTCGCTCGGCATGTTCAGCTGCGCGCGCGTCGCCGGACCGCCGTCCCCGACGTTCTGCGGATCCCCCGGCGTGCCGTCCCCGGCCACCGTGTGGATCAGGCCCGTCTTCGCGTCGACCATCCGGATGCGGTAGTTCAGCGTGTCGGCGATGTAGATGTCGCCGTTGGCCGCCGCCGCGACGGCGCTCGGCGTGTTCAGCGCCGCCTCGGCCGCCGGCTTCTCGTCACCGTCGTACCCGTTCTCGCCCGATCCCGCGATCGTCGTGATGATGCGCGTCGGGCGATCCACACGCCGGATGCGATCGTTGTGCGAGTCGGCGACGATGAGGTCCCCGTCCGGCGCCAGCGCGACGCCGTCCGGCGTGTCGAGCTGCGCGACGATGGCGGGGCCGTTGTCGCCGGAGAAGCCGGTGCCGAGATCGTGGCTGCCGGCGATCGGCTCGATGATGGTGTTGCGCGCGTTCACGCGGCGGATCACGTCGTTGTTCGAATCGGCGATGTAGAGGTCGCCGTCGGGCGAGACCGCGAGGCCGCCCGGCGCGTCGAGCCATGCTTCCATCGCGGGACCGTAATCGCCGGCGAATCCCCGCCGGCCCTTGCCACCGATGACCGGGCCGGTCGCCGCCTCGCGCAGCATGAACGTGCTCGCGCCGAGCGTGACGATCATCAGGACGAAGATGAAGGCGCTGCGCAAGCCGTACATGCGCAGCAGGGACGGCGCGATGAGCGGGGCGCGCGCGGGGCTGGCCGGCA
>JAYVYV010000429.1:0-2902 GCA_043783985.1 Acidobacteriota bacterium
ACGGACGGATCGCTCACCGCAATGCACGGGCGCACACCTCGCTGCTCGTGACCCACAGTCGGATCCAGTTCGACGAGCACGACGGTGCCGCGATCCAGGGTCACGCGGACTCCTTCACCCAGCCCTGCTCTTTGACCCAGCGAATGGCAGTCCCTCCCGTCACATCGACGAGCCCCTCATCGTCAGGCAAGTCGCCGGTCCAATCTTCCAGGCCGGCGTCGGCCAGGTCCACAGTTTCAGGGTGGGGGTTACGGACCGAGCTGAGAAGATCCTCGCGACGACGACGGACCAACTCGTGTTCAACGGCTTCGGCGATGAACCGGCTTCGATTCCGTTCGAGCCGGTCAATCCCCTGCACCAGCTCGGTGGACAGGGTAACCGTGACGCGTTCGGTGCTCATGGCAATAGTATGACTTAAAGTATGATCATATTCAATCGATCGAAACGAAACTGCCGCGAACCAGCGAATTCTGCCGGGACACGACCCATCAAGCACGTGGCGGTAGTCAGGGTCGGTGAGGCGGCGTCACGTCGAATGCGAAGCGCAGCGCCGGGATCTTGTTTCCGGGGTGATCGTCTGCGTAGGTGAGTTGAGGCAGGCGATACAGTTGCTGGTCCTTGTCGGATCCTTGATAAATCCCAGGATAGAAATCGATCAGATGCGTACCCACTGAGCCCGCCGCGTTGAAGTTGATGACGACGTCGCCCTGACTGTTGAACCCGCACGCATAGCCCATGTAGGCGTTGTCGTACGTGGCGACGTAGATGTTGTCGACGTCGGTCCATCCGACGCCCTTCAGATGGATCGTCACTTGCGTCCCCGCGGGACCAGACGTTGGCGAGATGCTCACGACACTGGTTTCAATCGCGAAGAACGTGCGCGCGAGCGTCTTGTCCCCGGACCTGACGGACAGCGTGTGCATGCCGCCGAGGTCGTCAGGAATCGACAGCGGCGCCTCGAGTTTTCCGTCCGCGGCGACGCTCAGCGTCGCCAGCTGGTGTTCCGCCGGCGCGAAGCCGTTGCCCGATACCCGGCTTCCCACCTGCGTGCCCCAGACGAGCGACACGGATGTATTCGCGGGGAACCCGTGGCCGATGAGCACCGCGCGCGTCTTCACCGGACCCTGCACCGGTGTAACGCTCAGGCCTGCGCCCGCGAGGCTGATCTCAGCCGCGGGGATGTTCTGCGGCTGGTAAGGCTCGACATATCCGCCGGCCTTTGCGGCGCCTGGGGTGACGCGAAATGCGAACCGCGGCCGCGGCAGGTACGCGTTGGGAGCTTGCTCGTGATTCAAGTAGCTCTGGCCCATGTAGCCCGTGTACACCTTGATCTCGTGCGAGCCCACGGGACCGGTCGCGCGGAACCGGGCCACGGCCGTGCCACGCGTGCCGGTGGCCGACACGTAGCCGACTTCCTGATTGTCCCAATTCACCACCCACGTGCTCTCCATCGTCCTCCATCCGAAACCGGTGACGCGAAGTTCGACGAGCGTCCCGATTGGGCCCTCGGATGGATGGACGTCGAAGGTCTGCGTCACTTCGATGCCGCCTTGCGCCAAAGGCTTCCCCGCGTCGGTGACGGTGACGGAGTGCATGCCGCCGAAATCTTCTGGAATGGTGAAATGGGTCGCGAGCCGCCCGGCGGCGTCGACCTGCGCTCGTCCTAACATCTTCGAGCTGTCGGTGAACCGTTTTCCACGAAAGCGGTAACCCTCCTCGACGACCCAGCCGCCGTCGACGGTCTCCCACATCAGATCGACTGTTCTGTTTGGCGGCAGACCGACCGCGACCGTGTTGATCTCGGCGCCCACCGTCGGTCTGGCGGTTTTCGCGGGCGTCAGCGTGAGCGGCGTCAGCCCAACGGCGGGATCTTTCTTCGGTCTGGATTGCGCGCCTTCGTCGCGAGCGTGAGCCGATGCGGGAAGCGCGCCTCTACACGCCGCCAGGGACAAGACGGCCAGTATGGAATTGAGAATTAGGAATTTGGAATTAAGAATTCGTCCACGCATTCCAAATTCCAAATTCTGAATTCTGAATTCTCTACTCGGCGATGGTCAGTTGAGAGGCCTGGACCTCGAACGGCTTGAATTCTCCGGTGCGCCCGTATTTGTCCGTCGCGGTCACTGTGTAGCGGACGATCCCGATCGGTGCGTCCGGCGGCACGACCCATTTGGCGACCCAGAACTGGCGCTCGGGCTGTGCCGCGGTGGCGCGGTAGCGCATCGGAATGTCCTGGGGCTTGCCGGCAAAATTGATGTGGACGACGAGCTGAGCGGATTCCTCCCGGTTGCCGGTCTGCGGATCCGCCACGAACATGCGCCAGCCCACGGGGTCGCCGCGTTTGAAGCGGCTCCTCAGAATGCAGTTTTCGGGTGTGCCCGGGGGCGTAAACATCGCGGTGTCGCCGTAGACAATCAGCTTGTTGGCGGGGCCGCCCAGTGACGGCTGCGTCTGCACGACCGCGCTGACCGCGAGCAGGGCCAGGAGCATCGTCCTCATGGAGCGTAGTATGCCCTACGTCGAACCGGTTCTGCGCTAGAATGCGCCATGAAATCACACCTCGCGTCGGCTCTGGCGGGGCTTTCCGCCGTGGCGCTTGCCGTGGCCACGGTCTCCGGCCAGTACTCCATGACGGTCAGCCAGGACCGGCTGCGCAACGCGCAGAACGAGTCGCAGAACTGGCTGATGATGAACGGCGACTATGGGTCGACGCGGTATTCGAAGCTCACGCAGATCAACCGCGGGAACGTCAAAGATCTTCGGCTGGTCTGGGCCATGGCGCTCGGCGGCATGCAGGACGTCGGACAGAACGGTCCGGAGAGCGAGCTCCATCCGCTCGTCGACAACGGCTTCCTGTACACGAGCGACGGCTGGGGCACGATCTACAAGATCGACGGCCGCA
>JAYVYV010000430.1:0-2892 GCA_043783985.1 Acidobacteriota bacterium
CGCTCGTAAAAACGGCTGCTCGATCCGTATCCGGCGTCGAGCATCGCGCCGGTGATATCGCCGGCCTGGCGCAGCCGCCCTTTCACCTTGCGCAGCCGAATCGCGTCCGCGTACTCACGCGGCGAGACACCGACGAGCCGTTTGAAGTTGCGCTGCAGGTGATACGGGCTGCCGCCCAGACGGGCCGCCAGCGTCGCCAGCGCCGGATGACCCTCCACGTTGGAGAGATAAACGCAGGCGCGCCGGACTTTCTCGACCCACGGATCGGCGGCCGTCACGGTCGCGTCGGGGTCGCAGCGCTTGCACGCGCGGAAACCCGCCTCGCGTGCGTCGGCCGGCGTCTCGAAGAAGGCGACGCGCTCGGGGCGCGGACGACGGCTCGGGCACGACGGCCGGCAGTAGACGCCGGTGGATCGCACGCCGTACACGAACAGGCCGTCCGCGTCGCGGTCGTGTCCGAGCACCGCGTTCCAGCGCGCCTCGTCGCTCGGACCGTGTCCCGCTGTCGTGTTCCGGTCGTCTCCAGCGGTCGCGTTCCGGTAGTGCCCGGCTTTGGACGGAGCGTGTGTAGAAGCCATGGTCTTCATACGCCGAGTATCGCGCCGCCAGCCGAGGCGCCGATATCCGCCGCTTGCGATCGAATTGTACTGCGCGACCCTCACCGCCGGACCACCCGCGTCGATCCGATGCCGGTGGCGCGGTAGCGGCAGAACAAATCTGACATCTGAAACCAATCTGAAATCCGAAATCTGAACTCTGAAATGCTACGATCCCGCCTCATGCGGATCGCGATCGTCGGCAGCGGCGGCGTCGGGGGGTACTTCGGCGGGCGTCTGGCCGCGGCCGGCGCCGACGTCACGTTTCTCGCGCGCGGCGAGCATCTCGACGCGATGCGCGCGCGCGGCCTCCGCATCGACAGCCCGAAAGGCAACGTCCATCTCCCGCGCGTGAAGGCCGAGAGCGACCCCGCCGCGGTCGGCGCCGCCGACGTCGTCTTTTTCGCCGTCAAGCTGTACGACTCCACCGACGCGCTGGCGATGCTGCCGCCGCTCGTCGGTCCCGGCACGGTCGTCATCGGATTCCAGAACGGCGTCGAAACCGTCGCCATGCTGACGGCCGCCGTGGGCGCGGCGCATACCGCCGGCGGCGTGTCGTACGTCTCGGCGGTCATCGCCGAGCCGGGGGTGATTCGCCATACGGCGATGGATCACCTCATCTTCGGCATGCCGGACGGATCCCGTTCGCCCCGACTCGACGCATTGCTCGAGGCGTGCCGTCCCGCCGGTTTTCAGGCGACCCTCAGCACCGACATCGCCGTCGACATCTGGACGAAGTTCGTCCGTCTGTCCGTCTTCAGCGGCATGACGGCGGTGACGCGGAGCCCGATCGGCGTCATCGTCCACGATCCCGAGCTGCTCGACATGCTCAAGGCCGCCGTCCGCGAAACGCTGGCGGTCGCGCACGCGAAGGGTGTCGCCGTGTCCGGCACGATCGACGAGGACGTCGCGGCGGCGTACACGGCGCTGCCGCCGCAGGCGAAGGCGTCGATGCTCGAGGATCTCGAGCGCGGCCGGCGCATCGAGCTGCCGTGGTTGAGCGGCGCGGTGGCGAGGATCGGACGGGAAGTCGGCGTGCCGACGCCGATTCACACCTTCATCAACGCGGTGCTCAAACCGTACGTGAACGGAACGCTCGGCTAAAGCCGTCGCGCTACGGGCAGATGGGTCAATGGCGTAGCGCGAAGGCTTTAGCCGAGCGCCCGCGGCGGCCGCGACGGCTTTAGCGAGCGCCCGCGGAGGCTCATCGCGCCCTCGTTCGCGCGGACGTAATCTTCGACGGGGTGACGCGTTGCCCGCGCGCGATCGCCACGGATTGCTTCGCCCACACGACCAATTCGCCGCCGTCCTCGAGAATCGCCGCCGGCACGCTGTAGTACTGCATCGTGCCGCGTCCGCGGCCGGGACGGTTTGGATACGGCTGGAACGCATGCGCGCCCGCGGCTTCCCGTGTCCCGCGGGTCGAGTCGTCGGCTTTCAGATAGAGCACGTCGCCGGCGATCAGCGCGAAGAACAGATCGCCCGCATAGAGCCCCACACCGCCGAACATCCGCTTCGGCGTGATCGCGCCGATCGGATCCAGCTGCCCGAGCACGAACTCGATGAAGCTGTCGGAAACCGGCATCCCGAAGGATCCGCCGGCCCTACCGCCGCGCTTGCGCCGGCGCCGTGGCCGTCGGCTTGAGTGACGCGTACATCTTCGCCACGACGTCGTTCAGCTGCTTGTCGCCGCGAATCCACCGGAACACCGCCACGATATCGTTGTCCCAGTCGATGTAGATGATGTTCGATCCGTTGCCGACGAACCGCACGACGCCTTCCGGCGCCGCGGGCAGCGGCTTGCGATCGGTGTTCAGGTACCAGTTCGCGAAGCCGTACGTCTTGTTGTCCGACCCCGGCGTGCGCGCCATCTGAATCCACTTCTCGGAGACGATCGACTTATCCTTCCACTTGCCGTTGCGGAGAAACAGGTATCCGAAGCGCGCCATGTCGTACGAATTGATGAACATGCCGCCGCCCCAATGTCCGCCGCCTGCCACTGACTGCACGGCCTGACCATCCATCACGACCCATGACGTTTCATATCCGAGCCACTGCCACGTGCTCGATGCACCGATCGGCTCCATGATGTACTCGCGCAGCACGGATGGCAGCGGACGGCGCCAGACCTGCAGCGCGGCGAGCGCAAGGGCGTTCACTCGCACGTCGTTGTACTCGTAGGCACTGCCAGGCGCGATGCGCTCACGCGTCCGCCACTGTGCCGGGTCGCCGGTGGGTCGGTCGGCCCACTCAGGCTTGCCCCACAGCGTGCCTTCCCAGTCGCTCACCTGTCGGA
>JAYVYV010000431.1:0-2884 GCA_043783985.1 Acidobacteriota bacterium
AGCTTCGGCTCCGACGCGTCGTCGATGGCGCCCGAGGGGGTCTTCATCAAGACGAGCACGCACCCGCGCGCCTACGGCAACTTCGCGCGCCTGCTCGGCAAGTACGTGCGCGCCGAACACGTGATCCCGCTGGAAGAAGCGATCCGGAAGCTCACATCGTTCCCCGCGTCGACGCTTCGCATCGCGCAGCGCGGCAGGCTGACGCCCGGCTACTTCGCGGACGTGGTCGTGTTCGATCCGAAAACGATCGCCGACACATCGACCTACGAGAAGCCGCATCAGTACGCGACCGGCGTCAGACACGTCTGGGTCAACGGCGGGCAGGTGCTGAAGGCCGGCGAGCATACCGGGCAGAAACCGGGCCGGGTGGTTCGAGGGCCGGGATACAAAGCTGGAATTCGGAAGTGAGAAGTTAGAAAGCCTGAAATCTGAAATCTGCCCTCTGAAATCTGAAATCGCTCAGAGCGTGATCAGTCCCCGTCTGACGGCGCGTCGGACGGCGTCCGTGCGGTTCTTCCCACCGAGCTTGCCCGAGATGGACGACACGTGAAACTTGACCGTCTGGTCGCTGATGCGGAGCCGTGCGGCGATTGCCTTGTTCGGCAGTCCCTCCGCCAGCAGCTCGAGCACCTGCACCTCGCGCGGGGTCAAGGGTTCCTCGACGCCGCCCTCGCCGGGCGCCGCCCCGGCTGGCGCGACGAGGATCGCGTCGGTGTCGATCCCGGACGTGCGCGCCGCCGAGAACGAATCGAACTCGCCGGCGATAGCCATCGATCCGTTCACCTGCGATCGCAGACGCGCGCGCCCGGCCGATGACCCGACGAGGAGGACCCGCATACAGTCTCAGACGTCAGCGGTCAGCCGCCCGGTCCAATCCGAACTCTGAACTCTGAACTCTGAAATGTCCTCATTGAACCGGCCGCTCGCCGACGGTGACCGTGAGTTCGGTGACCCCGCCGCCGCGCAGCGTTTTGAGCGCCATTGTCCTGCCCACGCGACCGCCGAGCAGCAGGTCGAGCAGCTCCTCCGGCGCTTCGACCGGGTGGCCGTCGAACTCCAGCAGCACATCGCCGACCAGGACGCCGGCCGCGGCTGCCGGGCTGCCGGCGGTCACGCCGACGACCAGCAGCGCGTGATCGCGTCCGTCCGCAGCGCGCTGACTCTCGGGCAGCGCGACCGGCTGCGCCGCCAGCCCGAGATACCCGCGCTTCAGGCTGCCGTGCTCGAGCACGGTCGCTGCGGTCTTCCACGCAATCGCCACCGGGATGACGACGCCCAGCCCACGAATGGCCGCCGCGGTCGCGATGCCGATCAGCCCGCCGGACGTGTCGAGAAACGCGCCGCCGGCGAAGCCGGCGTGCATCGGCGCGGTGGTGCGGATCACCGAATCGATCGAACGTCGGCGCCCCGTCGGCAGCGGGCCGCCGATCACCGACACGATCCCGGCGCTCGCGGTGACGACATTGCTCCAGGAGCGCGCTACGGCGAGGGCGAGATGGCCGACGCGCGGGGCGGCGGCCGACGGCGCGAGCGGCGGCGTCTCGAGCCCGGCCACGCGAAGAACGGCGAGGCTCGTCGTCGGATCCCAGCCGGCCAGCTCGGCGTCGAGCGTGCGGCCGTCGTCGCGCCGGACGTGCAGGCCGTCTTCGCGTCCGAGCGCGCCCACCGTCGTCAGCACCACGTTGTCGGCGTACACGAGCCCGCTCGCCGGACGCCGGCGCCCCTGAACCTGGACGACCGCAGGGGATGCCGCGCTCACCGAGTCGGCGAGCTGATTGGAGAATGTCGTGAGAAGGTCGGCAGCCATGCGCCGATCGTGGCAGAAGCGGCGGCGCCGCGAATCACCCAAACGGGCAGCGCAGGGTTGGGTATTATCTACGTCGTTCGTCGTTCGACGTTCGACGTTCGACGTTCGACGTTCGACGTTCGTCGTTCGACGTTCGTGGGTCGTGGGTCGTGGTTCGTGGGGGGTGATGTATGCGACGCCTGCCTGTTCTCGCCGTCGTTCTTGGGCTGATCGCGCCCGTTGGGGCGCAGCGGCCGGTCATTTCCACGAAGCCGGACACGCCATTCAAGCTGGCGACGTTCGAAGCGGCTGGAAAGGTCCGTGTGGGTCTGGTGCTCGGCAGCCGCGTGATCGACATCGAAAGCGCCCACGCGATGATCGTGCAGGAGATCGCGTTGCGCGGCGAGCCGGCGATGCCGCGCGACATGCGCACGCTGATCGAAACCTACGACACCGTGGCGCCGAGCCTCTACCGGATCGCGAACTACTTCAACGCCACGAAGCTCGAGGCGCCGTTCGTGTTCGACGTGCAGAAAGTCGCCATCAAGGCGCCGATCAAGTATCCGTACAACATTCTGGCGATCGCGGCGAACTACAAACTGCACGCCGGTGAAATGTTCGCGCCGGGCAGCCCGCAGCAGAAGGCGGCCAACGAGGCGGACCAGGACAGGGAAGACCCGGTCTTCTTCGCCAAGTCGCCGCGTTCGTGCATCATCGATCCCGACGAGAGCTACGCGATGCCGCCGGGCCGCAACATCGACTGGGAAGGCGAGCTCGCGATCATCATCGGGAAGCCGGCGTTCAAGGTCGCCCAGTCGCAGGCGCACGACTACGTGTTCGGCTACAGCATCATGTACGACCTCAGCGATCGGGGCGGCGCCGGCCGCCGGCCGCTGACGGCAATGTTCAACGGCCCGAACTGGTTCGCCGGCAAGAGCGCCGATCGATCGGCGCCGTTCGGTCCGTTCATCGTGCCGAAGGAGTTCGTCGTCAACCCCGCCTCGTTCCACATCGTGACCAAGGTGAACGGCGTCGTGAAACAGGACGGCGACACGAAGAACCTCATCTGGGACGAGGCGCACATGGTGCGCTACCTGA
>JAYVYV010000432.1:0-2881 GCA_043783985.1 Acidobacteriota bacterium
GCCACGGGCATCGACCAGGAGATCAGCCGGCTGGCGGCGATCCTCCCTCCGCTCGAACTGCTTCGGGACGTACTGATGCCGCTGCTGGCGCAGGTGGGCGACGACTGGCACCGGGGGCCGGCCCGCATCGCGCATGAACACCTGATGTCCTCGACGATGCGGAACATCCTCGGCTCGTTCCTCCGGCTGTACGCGCGCCCAAACGTGTCGACCCGGTTGCTCTTTGCGACCCTGGCCGGCGAGCGCCACGAGATCGGCACGCTGGGCGCGGCGATGCTCGCCGCCAGCAGCGGCCTGGGCGTCGCGTATCTCGGACCTGATCTCCCCGCACGCGAGATTGTCGAAAGCGTGAGGCCTGCCGGCGCACAGGTGCTGGTGCTGGGTTTGACCGCGACCTCGGCGGGGAAGGCCAAGGAGCGTGAACTTCGCACGATCGTCCGGGATCTCCCGAAGGACGTCGAGCTGTGGGCGGGCGGACGCGGCGCCGAGCGTCACGCCGCACTCATCAGCCCGCGGGGACTGATCCTCCGCGACTACACCGCATACCAACAGGAGCTCGCCCGCCTCGGCGGACGGGTGGCGTTATAGCGATGTCCCTCCCCCGGTGCCTGCTGACGACGGGCTTCATCGCCATCTGCTTCACGCAACTGGGCGTCTTCCCCGTCTTGCGCCTGGAGTGGCGGTTCTAAGTGGCCAAGACATTGATGGGAGTGCTTGTGATGGCGCTTGCAACCCTTCGCGCCGGCGCCGCGCAGGAACCCTTGCGGGTTGGCGATCGGCTTCCCGCGCTGAAGGGACAGTTCCTGACCGGTCGGGACGCCGTGCTGCCGCAGGCGGCGTCGGGCCAGGTCGCGCTCGTGGCGATCGGCTTCACCTACAAGTCTCGCTTTCCCGTTGAAGCGTGGGCGGACTGGTACCGAATGGCGATTGGCTCGAAGACGGACGTCACGTTCTTCGAGGTGCCGATGATTGGCGGTCTGGGGACGCTCGGCCGGTGGTTCATCGACCGAGGGATGCGCAAGGGCACCCCGATAGAACTTCACGATCACGTCATCACGGTCTACGGAGGCACGGGCGACTGGAAGCAACGGCTTTCCTATTCTCCAGCGCATGAAGACGATGCCTACCTGGTCGTCCTCGACAGGGAGGGCGTCGTCCGGTGGCTCCATCACGGCGGATTCGACACCTTTTGGTCCGACGAGCTGAAAACGCTTCTGGCGTCGCTCGCTCGGCCGGTCGACCGCTGATGTCGCACCAGCCGGAGTCGCGGAGAACGCCAGCGGTGCTCGTGACCGGTGCGACCGGCTACATCGGGGGACGGCTGGTGCCCGTCCTCGAAGCCTCGGGGGTTCGGCTTCGCTGTCTGGCGCGGCGCCCGGCCGCGCTCGAGCCGCGAGTGGCACCGACAACGGAGGTCGTCGCGGGGGACCTCTTCGATCCGGCGTCCCTCGATCGCGCCCTCGCGGGAATCGACGTGGCCTATTACCTCGTGCACTCGATGGGCGCACACGGCGACTACCTCGAAAAGGATCGCGTGGCCGCCCGCAATTTTGGGGAAGCCGCGCGGCGGGCCGGTGTTGCGCGAATCGTGTACCTCGGTGGTCTCGCCACGGGTGAAGAAACGCTCAGCAAGCATCTCAGGAGCCGGATCGAGACGGGCCAGGTGCTGAGGGACAGCGGGGTACCCGTCGTGGAGTTCCGCGCGTCGGTCGTGGTCGGGTCCGGCAGCCTCTCGTTCGAGCTGATTCGCGCGCTCGTGGATCGGTTGCCGGTCATGATCTGCCCGCGTTGGGTTTCGACGTTGGCGCAGCCGATCGGCATCGATGACCTGCTGGCGTATCTGGTCGCGGCACTCCAACTCCCTGACGGGGAAAGCCGCACGTTCGAAATCGGCGGCGCAGACCAGGCGAGCTACGGCGACTTGATGCGCGAGTACGCCCGGCAACGCGGGTTGAGGCGGGTGATGATGTCGGTGCCGCTGCTGACGCCTCACCTGTCGAGCCTCTGGTTGGGACTCGTGACGCCTGTCTATGCGCGGGTCGGGCGCGAATTGATTGCGGGACTGAAAAACCGGTCTTTGGTCACGGATCCCGCGGCACTTTCGGTCTTCCCGATCAGGCCCGTCGGCCTGCGGGACGCGATCGCCCGCGCCATTCGCTATGAAGATCGCGCGTTCGCGCTGACGCGGTGGTCCGATGCACGCTCCTCGGGAGGAGAGCCATTGTCGCTGACCGAGACGCGATTCGGCAGCAAGCTTGTCGATGCACGGCAGATTCACGTGGACGTCGACGCGGACCGTGCATTCATGCCCATCGCGACGATCGGGGGCGATCGCGGGTGGTATCACGCCACGTGGCTGTGGCGAATCAGGGGCGCGATCGACCTGCTGATGGGCGGCGTCGGGATGCGTCGAGGGCGGCGCGACCCGAACGCGCCCGCCGTCGGCGACACCCTCGACTTCTGGCGGGTCGAGGCGTACGAACCGGGACGACGACTGAGGCTCGCCGCCGAAATGAAAGTGCCTGGCCGCGCGTGGCTCGAGTTCGAGGTAGTGCCGGCTGCCGACGGCGCCGTCATCCACCAGACGGCCGTGTTCGAACCGGTGGGGTTGTCCGGCCTGCTCTACTGGTATCTGCTCTTGCCGGTTCACGCCCTGATATTCGGGGGATTGCTGCGCGCGATCGCTCGGCGCGCGTCATCACGATCGTGACCGGCCTCATGGCGGCGCTCATCGGCCTTGCCACCGTCGTGACTGCCCTGACCCTCGTGTGGATGATCAGCGTGAGGCTTCGGGATGCGAGCGTCGCGGATGTCTGCTGGGGCCTTGGCTTCGTGCTGCTGGCGTGGTTGTACTGCCTCCTGTCCCCGGCGGCGTTGACAC
>JAYVYV010000433.1:0-2874 GCA_043783985.1 Acidobacteriota bacterium
GACGGTATCTCGAACACTCCCGGGTGTTCTCGTTCGAGAACGGCGGCGAACCCGAGGTCTACATCGGCAGCGCCGATCTGATGGAGCGAAACCTGAACCGGCGGGTGGAGGCGCTCTGCCCGGTGCGGGACGAGACGCTGCGCAGCTATCTGCGCGACACGCTGCTCGACGCCTACCTGCGCGACACGCAGCGCGCATGGACCCTTCAATCCGATGGCCGGTACGAGCGTGTCCGGCCGGAAACAGGCTCAGGCTTCAGCGCCCAGCACTATCTGGTCACGCACCTGCCGCCGTACGGCGCGGATCGATAACCCTTCCGCGCGCGCTACGGCCGACGTTGCTGCAACGTGTAACGGCGTGAGAGCACTGACGACCAGGCGCCTGCTCGCCTGGGTGCGATCGCTACGTGATGCGCTGAACGCGCGCGTCGTGCCCGGCGGCGATCTCTTCGATGATCACCGACAGCAGGGCAGCGGTCGGAATCGCGAGGATCGCGCCCGCCAGCCCCATCAACGCGCCGCCGACCAGGAGCGCGACGAGGACTGCGACCGGGCTGACGCCGACGCTCCGCTCCATGATCTTCGGCACGAGCACGTTGGCTTCGAGCTGGTGCAGCACGAGGAAGTACATGCCCACCATCAGCGCGAGCTTCGGCGACACGCTGACGGCGACCGCCACCGCCGTGACGCCCCCGATCACGGGGCCGACGATGGGAATCGTTTCGCCGACGGCGGCGACGAGCGCGATCACGTAGAAGTACGGCACGCCCATCAAGCCGAGGCCGACGGCCGAGAACGTGCCCATGACGCCGGCCAGGATGAACTGCGCGCGCAGCCACGCGCTCACCTTGGACACGCTCTGGCGCGCGGCGGTGGCCACGTCGCCGCGGCGCGCGTGCGGCACGAAGCGCACGAGATACTCGAACATCGCGCCCGCTTCGATCAGCAGGTAGAACGTCAGAATCAGGATCGTGATCAGCGCGAAGATCCCCCCGATCAGGCTCGAGATCGCGACCAGTACCGTCCCCACCGCGTTGCCGCCGGTCCCGCTCGGCGCGTTCTGCACGGCCTCTCCGAGCGTCACGCGGTGCGTCATCAGCTTGTATCTGATGAGGAACGTCTGCAGCCGGTTGAACTCGGCCGGCAGCTTTGCCCACAGGGACGATCCCTGCGAGACGAGCGGGGGAATCACCAGCAGTCCCACGAAGACGACGACGGCGACCAGGACGGCGTAGATGGCGAGAATCGCAAGCCACCGCGGCACGCGGCGCGCGGCGCCCGTCCGCCCCGGCCGCTCGATGAAGTTGACGAGGGGAGACAACCCCATCGCGATGAGAGCGCTGATGTAGACGAGCAGCAGCGCCTCGCGCGCCGCCCACAGGATCGCCAGGAGGATCGCGACGCCCGCGACCGTCGCCACGGTCTGGAGCATCCGGCGCGTGAAGTCGCGGTCAGGGAGCATCAGGGAAATTCAGATTTAAGAATTCAGATTTCAGATTGGGATTCAGATTTCAGATTGGGATTCAGATTTCAGATTGGAGTTCAGGTTTCAGATTGGAGTTCAGATTGAGATGCAGACGGCACGCAGATTGGGATGCAGATGGGACGCAGATTGGGGGTGCGGATTGGGCGCGGTCTGGATTCGCAATCTGAAATCTGAATTCTGAATTCTGAAATCTCATGGGTGTGCCAGGTACTCTGCCGTGAACCCGGCCATGAGGTCGTAGATCTCGGTGAGCTCGTCGAGCGGCGCGAGGAACACGATCCGCAGGAACCCTTCTTCAGGCGGCAGGCCGAATCCGGATCCGTACACGCACAGCACGCCGGTCGCGTGCAGCAGCGCCTTCACGTAGTGCTCGTCGGTCCGCCCGGGCGGCAGCGCGATCCGCGGCATGGCGTAGAACGCGGCCGTCGGCGCGACGCAGGTCACGCCAGGCATCGCCCGCAGCCGCGACATCGTGAGGTCGGCGCGCGCCTTCAGCGCCTTTCGGAACTCGGGCTGGTGCGATCGGTCCCCCGTCAACGCGCTCGCGATCGCGTACTGCATCGGCACGGTGCTGCACAGGCGGCCGTCGGCGAGCTTCTTCACGGCCGCGACGACGTCGTTCAGACGGGGCGAGCGGCCGCACGCCATCCAGCCCGTGCGCCACCCTGGCGCGAGGAACGCTTTCGAGAGGCTTGAAAAAGAGATGATGGCCGCATCGGGATCGAGCTTCCCGTACGGCTCGACGGGGCCGTCGAACCCGAGGTCGCCGTAGACCTCGTCGGCGAGAATCAACAGGCCGTGCTCCTCGGCGAAGTCGAGCAGCGCGCGGCGCGTGTCGGCTGGGTAGACGGCGCCGGTCGGATTGTTCGGGTCGATGATGACGAGCGCGCGCGTCGCCGGCGTGACGAGGCTCTTCAGATGATCGAGATCGGGCATCCATCCGCGCGACGCGTCGAGCCGGTAGTACTTCGCCACGGCGTCGAGCTTGGCCAGCACCGCGGTGTAGAGCGGGTAGGTCGGCATCGGCACGAGGACTTCGCCGCCCGCTTCGACCACCGCGCTCAGCGTCAGCTCGATGCCTTCCGACGTCCCCGCGGTGATGAACACGCGATCGGCGGCGACCGGAAAACCGGTGCGCGAGTACTCGTCGGCCACCGCTTCGCGCGCCGTGGCGATGCCGGCCGACGGCCCGTAGTTGTTGTGGCCGTCGCGCATCGCGCGCTCGACGGCGGTGACGAGATGCGCCGGCGTCTTGAAGCCGAACGCGATCGGATCGCCGATGTTGAGGTACCGCACGCGGGTGCCGGCCGCTTCCACTTTCTGCGCCTCCGCCACGATGTCGCGGATGGCGTAGGTGAACCGGTGCACTCGCGCGGCGGTGGGGATCGG
>JAYVYV010000434.1:0-20922 GCA_043783985.1 Acidobacteriota bacterium
GAACTCCGCGAGCCGCCATCCCCCTCGACGCCCTCGGCCCCCACAGCCAGGAAGGAGTAAGCCGATGACGGATCAGGCACGCGCCGACGCGGAGCGACTACGGGACGACCTCCGCGAATTAGCAACACGGTATCTTGTGCAAGACATGGATCTCGATGACATGGTGACGTTCGGACAAGCGGTTCTGGCCCTTGCCGCTGCTCCCCCCGCCGAGCCGAGCGCCCCGCGATTCGATCCGTCGAATCATCACAATGCGCTCGCGTGTCCCTACTGCAATCCGCGGCCCCCCGCCGAGCCGAGCTAATGAAATTGGCGTTCCATTAGTCGAGCAAGTCTACGGTGCGGCCCCCGCCGAGCCGACGCAGGACAAGGAGACAGAATGCCAGATGAATCTCAGCGATGGTATGAAGAAAACATCATTCGCGTCCGCGAAACCACAAAGTCCAAATGTTGCAACGCGCCCATCGAGGACGCCGGAAGCTGCGACGAAGGATGCTGCGATAAGTGGCGCTGTTCGGCCTGTAAACGAACGTGGCTTGTTGAGGTTGGAGACTGAGATGCTGGAACTACATCGATGCAAAATCTGCGGCACGCGCTGGCTGCTCTGGCCAGCAGGTGTCGGCGGCACGAATGCAGCGAGCTGGAACGTGCTCGACAAATACTCGAAACCCGGGGCGTGTTGCAACAACGTGGTAATGGGTGACCAGATTGAGCATCTGCGCGATTTGCCGATCCAAGCCGCCGAGCCGACGCAAGACGCCGTCGGGCTGATCGCCGCAGAACGTCAGCGGCAGATTATGAAAGAGGGTTGGACTGACTCGCACGATGACGAGCACGATAGCGGCGAGATGATTGCGGCGGCAATCACTTACGCAGAGCGCGTTTACGTGCCGGAGTCATTCGCGTCCACGTTACCTCCATCGTGGCCGTGGGCGGCGAAGTGGTGGAAGCCGAGCACCGATCCGGTTCGCAATCTCGTCAAGGCTGGGGCGCTCATCGCAGCGGAAATCGACAGGTTGATGCGTGCCTCCGCCCTGCCCGCGAGGACGACAGAGACACCCTCGGCCCCCACAGCCAGGAAGGAGTAAGCCGATGACGGATCAGGGACGCGCCGACGCGGAGCCGCTGCCGATGACCGATGTCCGGTTACGCCAGATCGCCCAGGAGACCGCGCACAAGATCGAAAAGGCCGTAGAGCATCCGCCGTTCGTGGATCTGTGCTCGACGCTCGTCGCGCGGTTCATCTATGACGCCTTAGAGGCCGTCGCCGCGCCCACGTCCTAGTTCACGACGCGCGCATCCGCTTCACCGGCTTCGCCTTCGCCGGGATCGTCGTCGCCGCGCGGCAGGCCTGCAGGCTCGCCGTCAACGCGTCCCGCAGGTTCACCACCGCCGGCGCGTCGACGGGGGCGACCGCGATGATTTCCTTTCCCGCGATCTTGGCGTCGATCAGCCGGCGCACGTCCACCTGGTAGGCGTCGATGAAGTCCGAAAGGTTGAGCGGGTGCGTCAACTGCTCGAGGAGTTGACGCGCGAGCTTGTACTCGGCGCGCGGCGCGCGCGGCGGCAGCGTCCCGAGATCGTCAATCGTCGCCGACGCCCGGATCTCTGCCGCATGATGCAGGGTGTAGAGCATCAGGACGTCGTACTGCGAACGCACCGCGACGAGATATTCCCGGCCATAGAGGGCGACTTTCCCGACGCCGACCAGGCCGTCGAGGGCATCCCGGAACAACGCGTACGCGGCGACTGCTAGCGGCCCATCGGGTGCGAGATAGTAGGCCCGGTCGAGATACAGCGGCCCGACGTCTGACGCATTCGCGAACTGGACCAGGTCGATCACCCGCGTCGATGGCGGCTTCACCGCGTCGAGCTCGGCGTCGTTCAGGAGGACGTACCGCCCTTTCTCGAATTCGAAGCCCTTCATGACTTCCGCGGCCGGCACCTCGCGGGCGCACGTGGTGCACCATTTCCGCTGCGTCACGCGCGTCTGACAGGCCTCGTGCAGCTGATGGAACGACAGCGTCTCGCTCGCTTCGGTGGCGGGATAGACCTTGATCGGGATCTGGACCTGGCTGATCTGAAGCACGCCTTTCCAGGTGGCGCGCGCGCTCATCGCGTCACAGCCTGCGGTCCGGCCCGCTGCGGCGCCGCGCTCGTCGCGGTCGTGCGGTGCGGGAGATGCTTCCAGCCGATCGCCTGCAGGAACTCACTGAACTTGTCGACGTGGATCCGGTAGGTCCGCCGGTTGTTGAACGTGAGGGTTTCCGCGTCGAGCGTCACGATCGTCGGGCCGACGCGCACGCCGTCCGTAATCGCCCGGCGAATCCAGGCGGGCGTGAACCCCATGTAGTCGGCACAGTCGCGCGCGGTCAGCGGTTTTTCCGGGACCCTCACGCCGCCATGATCGCACGGCGCCGCGCCGCGCACCCCTACGCAACGGGCGCAACCGGCGCAACCGAGCACCGGCCCGTGCGATTTGGCACAGCCGCGGCCGGCCTCCCGCGTGAAGCTGGGACCCATCGGCGCCGATCGTCCGGATCCGCGCCTGCCGCTTGTTTCCTGGACCAACAGGGGGATCCCCGCCCGTGAGTCTGTTCGACACCGGCGATGAGGCCTTCAAACTGGCGATCCACGGCGCCGCCCTCGCCTTGAACGCCGAGATGGCGGCCTACAACTACATCGTCTGGCGCAAGCGCGGGACGTGCTGGCACCTAATCTCAGCCCTGGTGTACGGGAGCTGCGCCGTCCTCGAGGTGGTGCAGGTGCAGCGGCACCGGGTCCGTCCATGACCCACACCTACGCGATCCTCGACGTCAGCGCGGACACGTTCCGCGAGATCCAGATGAAGCTCGAAGCCGCCGGCTATCAACACGCGTTCAAAGAGGACGACACCGGCGCGTTGATCATCGACCTCCACGGCGTCGCGCTGCGCGATGAAGACGGCGACGAAGGGCCGGCCTGCGATCGGATGGAGCGCGCCGACACCCCGACCCACGTCTCGAGGCGCGACTGATGGCCCTGGCGCCCCTGCGACCCTGCACCGCGCCGCGCTGTCCGCGGTTCGCCTCGAGTGGCGGTCGCTGTCCGGATCATCAGCGTCCCTCGGCGCGTGCGCGTGGCTACTCGAGTGCGTGGACGGTGTACGCCCGCGCCTGGCTCGACCGCTTCCCGTGGTGTGGGCAGCGCGCGGACGGGCAGCTGCACGCGACGCACAGTGCGTGCGCCCGTCGCGGCGCGCACGTGCGGGCGCACGTGGTCGATCACATCGTCTCGATCGCGAGCGGCGGCGACGTGTTCGACGCGCGCAATCATCAGTCGCTCTGCCGCTCGTGCAACGTGGTGAAGGGGTGAACAGGTGGGGGGATGCGGGGTACAATAGGCGGAGCCGGTGGACGTGTTCAGCGCCTGCCGGCTCCTCACCACACGCACGCGACTGGAGGTCGCGCGACGCATGGCTGTCCCAGATTCTACCTGCGTCGGCTGCGCCATTCCGATCGTGCGGAAGCGGCGCGGCCTCCGCGACAAACGGCGCTACTGCTCGCGCGCATGCGCCTTCGAATATCAGCAGCAGTGGCAGCATCGCGGCGCCAATCGGGATCGGAAGCACCCGCCAAAGCTCGCCCCGGAGGTGCGTCCGTGCCGGGTATGCCAGCAGACGTTCGAGCTCAGAGCGCGCGCCAGTGCGGCCCTCTGTTCGGATGCGTGTCGCAAGGCGGAACAACGTCGGCTATGGACCGAGTGCTACGCCACGCTCATCGTCACCACCACGTGCGAGACCTGCGGCGTGACGATGGCCGTGCGAGATATCGGACGAGCTGGCAAACCCAAGCGGTTCTGCTCGAGTACGTGCCGACGGAAGGGCACAGCGTTCCGTCGCAACAAACGAATATCGAAACAGATACGACGAGCGCGTCGCCGCTCGGTACCAGCCGAGCACATCGATCCGCTCGACGTGTTCGAGCGCGACGCGTGGCGCTGTCAGTTGTGCGGATGCGCCACGCCGAAGCAACTGCGCGGGCAGATGGTCGACGCGGCGCCAGAGCTCGACCACATCGTCCCGCTCGCGCGCGGCGGCAGCCACACGTGGGCGAACGTGCAGTGCGCGTGCCGACGATGCAACGGCAGCAAGGGCGACCTGTCGTCGTCGGTCTAACGCTCGTCCTCCCCCCCGGTCGATCAATCGCTACAGATTCTGGCGCCGGGGGACCGGTCCCGGTGTCGCGCAGGTTTCGGCAGCAAATGAATTGCGCTGATCTCGGGGTGTCCTGACCGTGCCCGGGACGTCGAGCTCCGGCGGCCGCAATGTGAAATCGCGCTTTGCGCACGCCCTTGCCGGGACGCTCCGGAAGGACCGGCATGCGCCCCCACCGCCCGATCCGCCGTCCGGTCGGCCGACCCGGCCGAAAGGGCTGCGCGGAGAGGCGCGCGCGGAGTGGGACCGGATGGTCGACCGCCTCGATCTCGCCGGCACGTTGTCGAAGGTCGATGACGCCGTGTTGTACCGCTACTGCCGGCTCCATGCGCGCGCGGAGCGGCTCGAACGCCAGGTCGCCAGGCTAAAGTCCGCGTTCTACCAGGATCACCTCGGCAACCCGAAGGTGCACCCGGCGTTCGCGCAGGTGCGCGCGTACGACCAGGCGATCCGGGGCTACCTGGTCGAGCTCGGACAGACGCCGAGCGCGCGCACCCGGGTCCGCCCGACGGTGCCGGCCGAAGCGGCGGTCATTTCGAAGTGGGCGGGGTCCTTTAAGTGAAGGAATCCGCCTCCGCGCGCGCCGTCCGCTTGATCAACAACCTCACGCACACGGCGGG
The DNA here is from genome assembly GCA_043783985.1 of Acidobacteriota bacterium. Classification (GTDB taxonomy): domain Bacteria; phylum Acidobacteriota; class Vicinamibacteria; order Vicinamibacterales; family CAVVIG01; genus CAVQFC01. Next base: position 4,816 of record JAYVYV010000434.1, read on the forward strand.
GCCGTTCGCGCGGCTGCCGTTCAACCTGCGCCCCTGGCAGCGGAAGGTCGTCGCGCAGATCTTCAAGACCGGGAAGGACGGCCTCCGGATCTATCGCACGTGCCTCCTGATGTTGCCGCGGAAGAACGGCAAGACCGAGCTCGCCGCGGCGATCGCGTTGTACTGCCTCCTCTTCGACGACGAAATTGGCGGCGAGATTTACTGCGCGGCCGCGGACCTCGAGCAAGCCTCAAAAGTGTTCGACGCGATGATCGTCATGATCGAGAACGATCCCGAGCTATTCGCGCAGGTCGAGATCATCCGGTCGCAAAAACGGATCGTCCATCGCGCGAGCGGGAGCTTCGCGCGGGCGATCTCGGCCGAGGCGTACAACAAACACGGGTTCAACGCGTCGGTCGTCATCTACGACGAGCTGCACGTGGCGCCGAACCGGGATCTCTGGGACGTGCTCGCGACCAGCCAGGGCGCGCGCGCGCAGCCGCTGATGATCGCGATCAGTACCGCCGGGTACGACCGCCACTCGATCCTCTGGGAACTCTACGCGCACGCGCAAAAAGTCCAGGAGCACCCCGCGCTGGATCCGACATTCCTGCCGATCCTGTTCGAAGCGCCGATCGGCGCGGACTGGACCGACGAGCAGGTCTGGAAGCAGGCGAACCCGGCGCTCGGCGACTTCCGCAGCCTCGACGAGATGCGCGTGATGGCCGCGCGCGCGAAAGAGATCCCGGCGCAGGAGATGACGTTTCGCCGGCTGTACCTGAATCAATGGACCGAGAGCGCCGAGCGCTGGGTGCCGTTGGCGGCCTGGGACGCGTGCGGTGTGGTCGAGGCCGCCGCATTGCGGGGCCCGTATCGCGCGGCGCTCGCCGGCCGACGCTGCTACGTGGGCCTGGACCTGTCGTCGACGAAGGACCTGACGGCGCTCGTCGGGGTCTTCCCTGACGAGGGGGCCGGCTTCGACGTGCTGGCGCAGTTCTTCGTGCCCGCGGACACGATCCCGGAGCGGGTGCGATCGGACCGCGTGCCGTACGACCAGTGGAAGAAGGACGGCTATCTCATCGCGACACCCGGCCCCGTGGTCGACTACGAATACATCCGCCGCGAGCTGCACGCCTGGGCGGCGGAATTCCAGGTGCTCGAGATCCCCTATGACCCGTGGAATGCCACCGACCTCGTGTCGCGGCTCCTCCAGGACGGGCTGCCGTGCGTCCCGATCCGGCAAGGGTTCGCGTCCCTGAACGCGCCGACGAAGTCCCTCGAGGCGGCGATCCTTTCGAAGCGCCTGCGCCACGACGGGCATCCGATCCTCCGGTGGAACATCGGCAACATCGCCGTGGAGACCGACGCCGCCGGCAACCTGAAGCTCTCGAAGAAGGTCAGCACGGAGCGCATCGACGGGGCGTCGGCGCTGGTGAACGCGGTCGACCGGATGGACCGGCATAGCGACGCGCCGGCCGAGGATCCCCTCCTGGTGACGGCCTGAACGGCGGCCTCTGATGGAGATCGTGGATCCCCGCGTCGATCCCGCCCTGGTCCCAGCGGGGTCACGCGCCATCGTCATCGCCGAGCATCAGGCCGAGTATCGGGACCTGCCGTCGGTCGTGACGCCGAACGGCCAGGTCATCACCCGCTGGTCCCTCAGCCTCGAGGAGCGCGCGGCGATCGTCCGGGGCGAGGACATCTTCGTCACCATCCTGACCGCCGGCGCGATCAATCCGTTCTTCGTCACGGTCGGCCCGGTGAACTGGACATGAAACGCGCCCCGGGCCGGCCGCCGCTCGACGACGCCGATTCCTCGACCGAGGTCGGCGTGAGCTTCCCGACGAAGCAATACGACGGCTACGCCAGGCGCGCGCTGCACGATGACGTCAGCGTGCCCGAGATCATCCGCCGCGATCTCGACCGCTCCGAGAAGGCCCGGCGCCGCCGAATAAACATCGACAAACCCTGACCTGGCGGCCGTCGGCCCCAAGCTGACACGTGTGGCTCTCTCCCCTCCGGGGCGCGGTTGTATGTAATGCGCTGGCTCTGCTTCTGGCGACCGCCGTGCCTCTTACGGGCCGTGATCGTCAACCGGATCCACGATCCCGAGACCGCGATCAAGGGCGTGCTCTGGTCGTCGCGCGGCCCCTGGCTGACGTTCAAGGACTGCTCGCTCCTCAAGCCGGGCGTGACGACCCCGATCGACGGGGACGTCGTCCTGCATCGCCAGACCGTGGACTTCCTGCAGGTCCTCCCGTGATCGTGCAGAGCTACGGGCAGCTGCAGGCGCTCCATCCCGCGGCGCCGGCGTGGCAGGCGAGCGGATCCACCGGCGGCGGTCTCGACCTGTACGGGACGGCGCGCGCGAGCTTCGGCGAGATTTACCGGTCCCAGCCCAATATCCGGATCGGCGTCGACTTCGTGGCGCGCAACATCGCGCAGCTCGGGATCCACGTCTTCCGGCGCGTCTCCGACACGGACCGCGTGCGCCTCCCCGATCACGAGCTCGCGCAGTGGCTCGAGCGTCCCAACCCCTGGACCACCCGCTACCGGCTGATCGAGACCCTGCTCTGCGACATCGGGATCTACAACAACGCGTACTGGCTCAAGGTGCGCATGGCCCCCGGCACCAGCGGCCCACGCCTCGGGTTCCTCCGGATCCCGCCGGCGCAGATGCACGCGGAAGGCGGCCTGTACCCGACCGCGTACGTGTGGACCGCCCCCAACGGACGCACTCAACCCTTTGAGCCGAGCGAGATCGTCGCCTTCGGTGGGTACGACCCGGACAGCCCGCTCTCGGGCTTGTCGATGCTGTACACGATGCGGCGGATCCTCGCCGAGGAGGCGGCCGCGGGGGAGTATCGCCAGTCGCTCTGGGGCAACGCGTCGCGGCATGAAGGCGTGATCCAACGCCCGGTCACGGCGCCGAAATGGACGCCGGCGCAAAAACAAAGCTGGCGCGAGCAGTGGCAGGCCGCCTACGGCGCGGGCGGCTCCCGGCCGGGGTCGGTCGCGGTGCTCGAAGACGGCATGGAGTGGAAGGACATCTCGTGGTCCGCGAAGGATTCCGAGTATGTCGCCGCGCGCAAGCTCGGGCGGGAGTACTGCGCCGCGTCGCAGCACATTCCCCAGCCCTTCGTCGGCATCCTCGACCACGCGACGTTCAGCAACATCCGCGAGCAGCACAAGAACCTCTACCAGGACACGCTCGGCCCCTCGCTCGAGATGATTCAGCAGGAGTTCGAACGGCAGATCCTCCCCGAGTGCGACGACCAGGCGCAGGTCTACGTCGAGTTCAACATCGACGCGAAGATGGCCGGCACGCCCGAGGAGCGCGCGCAGTCGATCCAGCTCTCGACCGGCCGGCCCTGGCGCACCGTCAACGAAGCGCGCGCGCTCGAGAACATGCCGCGCATCGACGACCCAAAGCTCGACACCGTCGCGGAGCAGCAGGGCGGCCCGGCCGCGGCCGCCGCGCCGGCGGAGCCGGACCCGGTCCCGTTCACCCCGACCCCGAAGCCGGCCGCCGGCGCCGTCGACGTGGCGCCGGTGATCCAGGCGGCGCAGGCCCGGCAACAGGCGCGGCTCCAGAAACTCCCGATCGCGGATCGCGCGGCCGCCTTCGATCTGGATCGGTGGAACGCGGAGCTGACCGCGGACCTCACGCCGCTGGTCGGCGCGGAGACCGCGGCCGGGCTCGCGAACGCCTGGAACCTCGACACGTTGGCGCGCCTCGACGCCGATGCGCAGCGCGCGCGCGTCGACGCGCTCGAGCAGCGCCCGCGCGCCCCCCACAAGGTACGCCGGACGTACGAACGCAATCCCGTCAACGGCCTGATCGACGCGCACGTCGAGGAGGTCATCTAGATGGCGCTCACGCCGAAACTCGCGAACGCGCAGGCGAGTCGTGCCGCTGATGCGGTGTGCGTGCGCCTCAACACCGGCTACCTCCGCACCGAGCAGGACGAGCTGCCGCTGGCGGCCTAGAAGGACGTCTGATGCCCATCGCCTTGACGATCACGATCAATGAAACCGGCCAGGTCGCCATTACGGGACCGATCGACAACGAGATGCTCATGTACTACCTGCTCGAGAAGACCCGGCAGGCGGTCGCCACGCATCACGCCCAGGCGGCGCAGCGATTGGTCCAGCCGGCGACGGCGCTGCCGTTCGCCCATCCGAAGGGCAACGGGCATGGCTGATCGGTACGCGCACGTCCTGGGCTTCGCGATCGAGCATCCGTGGGCGATCACCCGCCCGATGCTCGCCGTCATCGCCGGGGTGCTCGCGCGGCACATCGCGGGGCAGCCCACCGCCGACGCCGAGCTGCAGGCCGCCCTCGTGAACCGAAAGAACCTGCCGCAGCCGCGCGCCGGCAGCATCGGGATCATCCCGGTCTACGGCGTGATCGCGCCGCGCGTGAACCTGATGAGCGAGATGTCCGGCGGCACGACCTTCGAGAAGCTCTCCGGCCAACTGCGGCAGGGGATGGGCGACAAGAGCGTCAAGACGCTCGTGCTCGACATCGACTCGCCCGGCGGCAACGTCGCCGGCGCGACGGAATTCGCGCGCACGCTTCTGCAGGCCCGCACGAAGAAACCGATCATCGCGCAGATCCAATACACCGGCGCCTCGGCCGCCTACTGGCTGGCGTCCTGCTGCACGGAGATCGTCGCGGCGCCGTCGGCGCGCGTGGGCTCGATCGGCGTGTTCGCGTCGCACGACGACATCTCCGCCGCGCTCGAGCAGCTCGGCGTGAAGCGCACCTACCTCTCAGCCGGCGAGGGCAAGGTCGACGGCCACGAAGCCGCCCCACTCTCGAAGGACGCCACCGCCCGCATGACCGCCTCGATCGACGAGGCGTACGCGCAGTTTGTCGGCGACGTCGTCAAGGGCCGCGGGGCGGGGATGACCGCCGACCGCGTCCGCACGGAGTGGAAAGCCCACGTCTACGGCGCGGCCGAGGCGCTGTCGCTCGGCATGATCGACGGGATCGCCACGCTCGACGAAACCATCGCGCGCGTGCTCTCCGCGTCCCCGGATGCGGCGGACCAGCGCGCCGCGCTCGCCTTCACCACATCGCCCGCCGCCACGGACCAGGAGCTGCCTCGCGCGGCCACGTCCCAGGAGCAGCAGGCCGATGCGCACTGGCAGAACGGCATCGACGCCGCGCTGCTCGCACTCGATTTGTAGAAAGTGAACCCATGAACACCACCCAACTCGAAAGCGATCTCAAGGCCGTCAGCGCCAAAGCCAAAGCCCTGATGGAGACCCAGATGCGCGCCTGCGAGGCGCACACCGTCCCGGCCTCGGCCGACGGCAAGATCCCGGAAGTCAAAGGCCGCCTCCGCACCGACGAGGAAAAGGCCGCCGTGCAGGCCCTGCTCGACGAGGGCAAAGCGCTCAAGGCCCGGCTCGACAGCGCGCAGGGGCAGGAACACCAGATCGCGGAGATCGAGCGCCTCACGGCCGGCATGAAGGACGCGCCCGTCGTGGCCGGCCGAACCGGCCAGCCCGCGCTCAAGTCGATGGGGCAGCAGTTCATCGACCACGCGGCGATGGCCGAATTCCTGAAGCAGGGCGGACACCGCAGCTCCGGCGCGTGGATGTCGCCCGCGATCGAGCTGCAGGCGACGACCCTCGACACGACCAGCGGATCCGGCGGCCCGCTGGTGATCACGGACTTCCAGCCCGGGATCCTGCCGTTGCTCTTCAAACGGTTGACGGTCGCGGATCTCATCGCGCCCGGCACCACGACCAGCAACTCGATCACGTACTTCAAGGAAACGACCGCCACCAACGCGGCCGGCGCGGTCGCGGAAGGCACGACGAAGCCGGAGTCGGCGCTGATCTTCGCGCTGCAGAGCGACCTGGTCCGCAAGATCGCGACCTGGCTGCCCGTCACCGAGGAGATGCTCGAGGACGTCGATCAGATCCGCAGCTACATCGACATGCGGCTGCGGCTGTTCGTCGCGCTCGCCGAAGAGGATCAGCTCCTCAACGGCAGCGGCGTCGCCCCGAACATCCAGGGGATCCTGAACCGGGCCGGGCTCACCGCCCCGCAGGTCCGCGGCGCCGACAGCAACGCCGACGCCATCTTCAAGATGATCACGACGATCGCGTCGACGATCTTCATCCAGCCCGACGGGATCGTGCTGAACCCGACCAACTGGCAGACGATCCAGTTGACGAAGAACGCGAACGGCAACTACCTCGGCACCGGGCCGTGGCAGAACGCGCAACCCGCGCAGCTCTGGGGTTACGCGGTGGCCGTCACGCCGTCCATCGTCGTCAACACGGGCCTGGTCGGCGCGTTCAAGGCGGCGTCGCAGTTCTTCCGCAAGGGCGGCCTGCGCGTCGAGGTCAGCAACAGCCACGCGGACTTCTTCGTCAAGAACCTCGTGGCGATCCGCGCGGAAGAGCGCGGCGCGCTCGCCGTCTACCGGCCGGCGGCGTTCGGGACCGTCACGGGCCTCAACTAGAGGCGATTCGATTCACCGGCGACGGCGCTGTTCGGGCGTCGTCGCCTCGCTTCTGGACTTGAAGGAGACACGCACATGCCAGCACGTGCCGATAGCGGCCTCAATCGCAACGTCTACCCGGATGCCGCGCTCCCGTTGCCCTACACGCTCCGGACGCGCGTCACGCTCGCGCAGCTCAACGCGGGCCTCACCCTGCTGGCGGCGCTCGGCGCCGGCTTCAGCTACCGCCTGTTCGACTTCGCGCTGATCGCGATCGGCGGCGCCGCGACGACCGGCACGTCCGTCAACATCATCGGCACCCGGTCGGCGGCGCCCGTGCAGCTCGGGGTCGTGGCGGTCGCGGCACTCACGCAAAGCGCGCTCGTGCGCGCCGGCGCGGCCAACGCCGTGCTCCTGGCCGACGGCGCCTCGTTCACGGCGCTCGACGTCAACACCGGCATCACCATCATCACGGTCGGCGCGGCGATGACCGTGCTGACCAACCTGGACGTGACGCTCACGTTCGCGATCGACGGGTAAGGAGCCAGCCATGCCACTCGCCCCCGTCTATGACGGCACGGAAAATCGGTACGTGCGCAACGACACGCTGCAGGCGTTTGCCGGGGTCGGCGTCGAGAAGACGCTGCGCACCCGGGTGACGCTCGCGCAGCTCAACGCCGGCTTCACGCTGCTGCCGGCGGTCGCGGGACTGGCGTACAGCCTCATCGACGCGATGCTGATCGCGATCGGTGGGGCGGCGACGACGGGCACCTCCGTCAACATCATCGGCACCCGCGCCGCGGCGCCCGTGCAGTTGGTGGTGGTCGCGATTGCCGCGCTGACGCAGAGCGCGGTGGTGCGCGCCGGGGCGGCCAACGCGGTCGTGCTCGCCGACGGCGCGTCGTTCACGCCGCTGGACGTCAACACCCCGATCACCGTCATCACCGTCGGCGCGGCCATGACGGTGCTGACGAACCTGGACGTGGTCGTCGAATACACGCTCGGGTAGACACCGGAATCGATCACGCGCGTCAGGGGCGGGTCGCGGAACCCCGCCCCTGACGTCCGACCGCTGCCCTGTTCCGCCGAAGGAGATCGCTGATGGACCCGAACGTGCCCGGATCGTCGAACGCCCCCGCGCGCACCGACCCGTTCGCGCGCAACCCCGACGGCACCGTGCCGGCCGACGCTGTCGTGCCGGCGGACCCGTCGCACGTCGCCTCCGTCCAGCCGAAACCGGACGGCTCGAAGGACGCGCCGAAGACGTAGCCATGATCCGTGAAGACCCCGGTCCCTGTCCGATCTGCGGCGCGGCCCATGCCGCGTGTACGGCGGACAGCGGACCCCTCACCCTGACGCAGCTGCCGGCGCGTGATGCCTTGGCGGCGACGGCGCAGTCCCAGGAACCGCCCGCCGAGCTCGCGCCGCTCGTGGTGGACCCGGTGCCCGTGCCGTTCTCGACGTCTGAGTACAAGCGCGCGACGCACGGACAACCGAGGCCGCGTCGATGACGGGATTTTCGGAGCCGCCGTTCTGGAGCGGGGATCGTGGTGGGACGCGCGGCTGGCCGCAGCATGTCGGTCTGTCGCTCGTCACGCCCCCTTCGGGGGAACCGCTCTCGATCGCGGAGGCCCGCAGCCAGGTCAAGCTCTCCGACAGCGACGGGGAACCCCTGCCCGCGACGGCACCGACGCTCGCGCTGGCGGCCGCCGGCGCCGGCGCGATGGAGAACGGCGCGCATCGGCTCGCCCTCTCGTACGTGACCGCGGACGGCGAGACGCCCCCAGGGCCGCTCTCGGCGCCGATCACCGTGGTGGACAAGACGGTCAACGGGAAACTGGCCGTGTCGGCGATCCCCGCCGGCGGGACCGCGGTCGTCACGATCAAGTTCTGGAAGCCGCTCGTCAACACGGTCGCGCCGCTCTTCTACGCGGGGTCGGTGGCCAACGGCGTGACGACGGCGACCCTGACCCTGGCGGATGCGAGTCTCGGGGTCCAGGCGCCGGCCGTCAACACGACGACGAACGCCGACCTGGCGAGCTGGCGGACGGCCGCGCGGCAGGATCTCGAAACGCGCCTCGCGCTCCGCATGCTGACCCAGAGCTGGGACATCACGCTCAGCCACTTCCCGTTCACCCGGAGCCCGTTCACGCTGCCGATTCGCCCACTCCTGTCGATCACGGGCATCGACTACGTCGACGGCAGCGGCGTGACGCAGACCCTGGATCCGACGCTCTATGAAGTCGACAACCCGAAGGGCGACTGTCCGGACTTCGCGCGCGTGGGCATCAAGTACGGCACGTTCTACTGGCCGTTCCCGCCGGCGATGTCGGTCCTGAGCGGCGTGACGATTCACGGGTCGTTCGGGTACGGCACCGCGGCGCAAGTGCCCGAGACGCTGAAGACGGTGATGAAGCTGCTGCTGGCGAATTGGTGGGTGAACCGCGAGCCGGGCCAGATCGTGCGCGGCTCGGCCGACAAGTTGCCGTTCGGGCTCGACTACCTCATCGAACCCTTTCTCCCGGTGTCGGTGGCCTGATGAGCACCATCGGCGCGAAACAGAAGCGCGTGACCATCGAGTCCCCGAACCTCGTCGCGGACGGCCAGGGCGGGCGCAAGCCGGGGGTCCCGCCGTACCTCGTGCGTGCGGTCGTGTGGGCGCATGAACGCCCGCTGACGGGCCGCGAAACCCTGCGCGCGGCGCAGTTGACGGCGGTGCTCGCCAGCGTCTGGGAAATCTGGTACCGCGAGGACATCAGCGTCAAGGATCGGATCCGCTACAAGGCGCGCGTCGCCGAGATCGAATCCTTCATCGACCCGACCGACGAACGGGACGAGCTCTATCTCTTTACCTCCGAGATCCAGGCATGAGCGCCAGCCCGCTCTCACCGGTGTCCGCCGGCGTGTTTGCGGCGCTCGACGTCCAGGCGATGCGCGATCTGGTGCCCGGGGGGATCAACGACGTCGTCCCACAGCTCGCGCCGCGGCCGTACCTGTACTTCGACGTCAGCACCCCGACGCAACGCGGCGGCTTCGGCTCGTATCCGGGCCACCGCGACATCCCGGAGTGCGAACTGCGGATCCACAGCATCAGCGATCAGGAGAACGTCAGCCAGGGGCAGGCGATCCTCAACGCCGCGCTCGGGCTCGTGTTCGTGGCGGGCGCGATCATCGTGCCCGGCTACACCGTGTGCGCGAGCCAGCCGATGCCCGACATCCAGATCCTCAACCTCGGGGACCAAGTGATCGCGAACGTCGTCGTGCACGAAGAGGTCGCGATCCTCCGGTTGATCGTGGAGAACAACACGTGACACACGAACGCGCGTCGGCGATCGTCGACCCGCAGGGGAAGCCCGCGCGCCGCGCCGCGCTGGACACCTGTCCGCAGTGCGGCGCCGGCGAGGATCAGCGGTACGCGTCGGGCGGGTTCGGGGCGCGGTGGACCGTCTGCACGTGCGGCTACGAATGGAAGGACCGGGCGTTTCGCGAGCGTGAGGGGAACCGCTGATGGCCGGCAAACAGAGTTCCTCGTCGATCGCCGTGTTCCTCGTCGACGGCTACGACGTCCTGAAGGCGGCCCTGCAGGGGATGACGTTCAAGGCGCAGGCGATGACCGAGCGGGTCACCGGCCTCGGGGATACGTGGGAGCGCAACTCGCCGACGGGTCTGAGCATGGCGACCTTCACGCAGGTCGGCGCGTTCTTCGACGACACGGCCAACGGCCTCCACGATGCGCTGAAGGCGTCGACCGACGTGCTGCGCATCGCGGCGTGGGCGCTCACCGGGAACACGGTCGGCGCGCGCTTCTTCGGGATGCAAGGCGCGTACGGGTCGCAGTATGCCGTCGTGGGCAAAGTCGGCAGCCTGACGAAGGCCGACGTCACGTACACGGTGTCCGGCCAACTCGATCGCGGCGTGATCCTGATGAATTCGGCCGCGCAGACCGTCACCTGGACCGGGGCGGCCGTCGACTACACGCTCGACACCGCCCAGCGCGCGATCCCGATCACGGCCAACACGATCGCGAATCCGACCGTCGTCACCACGCCGGTGCCGCACGGGCTGACGACCGGCCAGGTGATTCTGATCTCGGGGGTGGCGACGAGCTCGCCGACGATCAACGGCTCGCAGACCGTCACCGTCCTCACCAGCACGACGTTCTCGGTCCCGGTCAACGTGACCATCGGCGGGACGGGCGGATCGTTCGTCGCGGCCAGCACGGTCGGCGGCGGCGTCGGCTACCAGGCGATCAGCGCGTATGCGGGGCTCACCGGCGTCGTCGTGAAGATCCAGCACTCGGCCGACAACGCGACCTGGGTGGACCTGATCACGTTCGCGAACGTGACGGGCGCGCCGGTCGCCGAGCGGCTGACCGTGGCCGGCACGGTGAACCGCTACACCCGGCATGTGGGCACGGTGACGGGCACCGGGTCGATCACGCCGTTCGTGGGGTTCAGCCGGTCGTAAGGTGACGACGGGACAGATCGGGCAGGCGCTCATGCACGCCGCCGCGCTCGAAGCGGCGGCCCGGGCGCACTGGCAGGCGGCGCCGACGCTGGCGGAACGGGACGCGGCACTCGCGATCGTGCGTCAGGTGACGCCGGTCATTCGATCGTTGGAACAGTGGATCGCGGCGCGCGCGGTGCGCGCGGCGCAGTAGTAAGCAGGGGAGGCAGACATGCCGGTCGGCAAACACGGTTCGGCGGAATGGACGATCAGTTGTGACGACGCGCCGGGCGGCACGCTTCGGGCCATCACGCCGTTCGTCACGGCGATCGGCGGCGTCAAGATCACCGCGCTGACGCAGGTCGTGACGGCCTTCGGCGACGCCTGGGTGCGCAACTCGCCGACGGGGCTCAAGCGGGTCGAGGCGATCCAGATCAGCGGGTTCTTCGACGACAGCGCGTTGGTCGGCCCCCACGTCGTGTTTCTGACGCCCGACACGACGCTCTACGACGGCACGACCGCGACGTCGCGCACGCTGACGCTGGTCGTGGCGAACACGCCGAAGACGTTCACGGTCGAAGTGATTCTGACCGCGTACAACGTCATGGGGAAAACCGGGAACCTGACGGAGTACCAGGCCGACCTGCTGCCCGTGACGTCGGGCGCCTGGTCGTAATTCGGACATCGGCCCGCGCGCCGGTCAGCCGTGAGGGCTGGCCCGCGTGCCGGTCAGGAGTGCACATGGCCGCGCCGTTCGCCTCGCTCACGACCTCGGCTCCGATTCCGCTGCCGTTCGATCCGCCGCATACCGTCGTCGTCCGGGGGCTCTCGGGCCGCGAACTCGAGCAGGTGCAGGACGCGCACGCGCGCAGCGTCGCGCTCGGCCGCACGCGCCTGTGGAGCCAGACGTTTCGGACCATCCTCGAGCAAGGGTTGGTCAAGGCGTCGGAGTTGAGCGCGGCGCTGCGCGACCCGCTGACCGGGTTCGATCGCTTCGCCGTCGTGCGGGCGGGGCTCGTGGCGTGGAGCTACCCGCAGCCGATCACGCCGGTCGCGGCGGGGCCGGCCGTCGGCGACACGCCCGCGGTGGACGCGTACGACGTGCTGGACGACATGACCGACGAGCTCGTCGAGTTCATCGCGACCGAAGTGCTGCGGCGGACGAAGCCCGCGCTCTTCCTCACCGACGAGGAGCAGGAGGCGGCCCGAAAAAACGCCTAACGCTCTTCCACCTCGCGCTCGACGGGGAAGGGCCACAACCGTTGGCGCACTACTTGGGGCGCCTGTGCGAAGAGTTTCACTGTCTGCCCTCGCAGGCGTGGGACGAACTGATGCGGGTCGAGGTGGGGCTGCTCGAGCAGATCATCGAATACCGGGCGTACGCGGCGACGAAAGCGGCGTATGACCAGCAGCAGAACCCCAAGGCGGAAGGGCCGCTGTGGCAGTTGGTGAAAGTGATCGAGTTCGAACTGGCCGCCGAGGCGCTGCGACGACGCGAACAGGAGGGCGAGTGAGCGACGGGATCCGGGCGACGCTGGAAGACGCGGCCATCCGCACCGTGCTGGACGGGCTCGACGCGTCCGCGCAGCCGTTCATCGATGAGGCGTCGCGCACGACCGCCGTCGCGATCGTGCGCGAAGCCAAGGCGCGCCTGGCGCGGCAACTCGGGCCGCACGCCACGGGCGCGACCGTGGACGCGATCACGCAAGAACCAGCCACTTACGGTCACGGGTTTGTCGTGATCTCGTCGCGCCCGGGGATCCCGAAACTGCCGGTGTACCTCGAGCACGGCACCGTCACGGAAGACGCGCGGCCGTACTTCTACGTGTCGGCCGAGATGGAAGCGGGCGCGCACTACCGGCGCATCGGCGAGGCCATCCAGGCGTCCATTGACGCGCAGGGGCTCGGATCGTGAGCAGCGGCGGTCCGGAACTCGTCGTCCGGGTCTCGGCGAATCTCTCCGAGCTGAAGACGGCGCTCGCCGAGGGCGTGACGCAGTTCGAGACGACGCGGTCGGCGCTGAACACGATGTCCAACGCCTTCGACGGCAGTCGGACGATCGCGCAGGCCGGCGCCGTCGTCGGCGCGCTGCTGCAAATCGGCGACGTCACGAAACTCACCGCCGGCGAGCAGGCGAAGGCGAACGCGATCCTCGAGGCGGGTCTGGAGAAATACAAGGCGCTCGGCCGCGACGCCCCGCCGGGGATGCGCGAGCTCGCGGACGCGACGAAACAAGTCGAGACCCACAGCGCCACGCTGACGGACACCGTCAAGCAACTCGCGATCGGGTTCGCGGGCCTGTTCACGCTGCGCGCGGCGTTCGACTTCGTCAAAGCCACGGTCAATGAAGCCTCGGCCCTGAAAGACCTGAGCCAGCAGACGCACATCAACGTCGAGGCGTTGCAGCAGATGGCCGGCGCGATGTCGGAGTTCGGCGTCGACGCCGACACGCTCGGCAAAGGGTTGTACAAACTGAGCCGCGGCATCGCGGGCGGCGACGAATCGGTGGCCCACGGCCTGCACCTGATGGGCCTGTCCCTGACCGACGTCCAGGGGCTCAACGGCGAAGAGTTGTTCCTGAAAATGATGCGCGGCTTGTCCACCCTGCAGGGCGGGCTGCGCGATACCGCGGCGGCCGACGTGTTCGGCGGCCGGCTCGGGGCGGCGATGGCGGGCGCCTCAGAGGGCATCGAGGGCGCGCTCGAGACGTGGCGCCGCCTGAACGCCGTCGCGAGCACGGAGTCGGTCGACGCCATGGACGCCTTCGGCGAGTCGATCACCCGCGCGAACAAAAACGTCTCGGCCCTCGCCACGAACATGCTGGGGCCGCTCGCGCAGGGCTTCAATGTGCTGCACGACGCCATCGATAAGGGCGCGAGCAAGTGGGATGTCTTCGTGGCCGCGCTGAAAGATATGGGCGCGACGGTGATTGCCGGCCAGACCCACACGGGGTTTCTGACGACGCTGCTCGATCACCAGGGGCAGGCTCTCACCAAGGACATCGTCCTCACCAAAGAGCACACGAAGGCGCACGAGGGGGCCGCGGTCGCGCTCGACGCCCACGGCCAAGCCGCGAAATTCATGGCGGCGATGGAACTGGATTCCGCCAAGCCGGTGCTCGACTGGCAGCGGCAATACCTCGGGCACCTGAAAGAGATCGGCGAGTTGACGCCGAAGAACGCCGCGGGCATCGGTGTCACCGCGGACCAACTCAAACGGTATACGACCGAGCTGGCCGAGTCCGCGAAGGCCGCGAAGGCCGCCGCGGAAGAAACGAAACGGTGGGATGACCTGCTCGAGCACCTCCACAAAACAACCTTCACGCTCGCGATGGAGCATCAGAAGCAGTGGCGCGAGGAGCAGGCGAAACAGACCCAGCGGAGCAACGCGGCGATCCTCGCCGAGTTCGACGCGCAGACGAAGCTCAACGCCGAATGGGGGCTGAACGCCGCGGGCGCGATCACGCTGCAGAAGACCGCGCTGGATCGCCTGCAGGATGCCCTCGACGCGCTGCACCGGTCCAAGGCTGAGGGCATCTCCCAGGAGAAGGAAGAGCAGGTGCTCACCGACGCCTATACGAAAGACCTACTCAACGAGGCGCTGGCGCAGGATCGCGTGACGGCCGCGCTCGACAAGACCACGCAGGCGACCAGTGCCTCGACGGATAAATTTCACGGCTTCAAGAACGAAGTGTTCCTCGTCGCGCAGGATCTCGCGACCCTGAACAAGGAGTTGTCGAAGTTCTATGACGCGCTCGACGTCCAGAACGGGATCGGGGATATGTCCGGCCCCAACGGGATCGGGATGATGTCCGGCGCCTTAGCCGGGCTCCCACGCATCAAGGGCGCGGGCCTGGCGCCCCCGCGCGCCGAGGGCGGCCCCGTCACCGCTGGCCAGCCCTACGTGGTCGGCGAGCGCCGGCCCGAACTGTTCGTGCCCGAGACGAGCGGGACGATTCGGCCGAGCGTGGGCGGCGGGAGCCCGACGATCAATCTCACGATGTACGTCAACGGCACCGGCGCCGACGTCGCGCGGATCGCGATGGCGGAGATCACGAAGACGTTGAAGCAATCGCGGCAACTGCCGTCGGTCTAAAAAGAGGAGCCTTATGAGTCTTGGGTACCGCAAAACGCTCTACACCAGCCAGATCGACGGGCCGACACTGACCGCGGCCGCGGCGGCGACGTGTCTCCCCGCGACGCTCGCGACGGCGCCCGCGAACTACTTCGACACGATCGGCCAGGTGTTCGCCGGCAAGATCACGGGCCGCCTCAGTTGCGTCGTGACGACGCCCGGCACCGCGCGGTTCGATCTGCGGCTCGGGGGCACGGTGGTGTTCGACAGCCTCGCGATCAACCTCAACATCGTCGCGAAGGTCGCCGTGCACTTTGAATTCGAGTTCCTGCTGACCTTGCGCGCGATCGGCGCCGCAGCGAACTTCATGGGCGAGGGGCGGTTCACGTCGGAAGCCGTGATCGGATCGCCGCTGCCGACCGTCGGCGGCTCGGGCGTCGTGCTCGTGCCCTACAACAGCGCGCCGGTCGTCGGCGGGAACTTCAACTCGGCGGCGGCGCAAACGGTCGACTGTTTCTTCACGCAGACCGTGGCGACCGGGCAACTGATCGTCCATCAGGCGCTCTTCGAATCGCCGCGCTGGGAGTAGATGCCGCCTCCCGCTGCCGTCTTCTCGCCGTTTCGTCGAGGGCCGTGGCGCGGGGTGCCCGGATCGGGATCGACCGTGCTGCCCATCCCGGCGGCGCCGTCGACGCCGTCGACGCCGAGCCCCGCCGACACCGCGACCCTGCGCGTCACAAAACTGACATGGGTGGCCGCCGGGGCGACGCAGGCCGACGTGTACCTCGACACCGTGACGCCGCCGGTCGCGATCGCCGTCCCGAAATTCGTCGGCACGTCCTACGCGCCGACCCTCCTGCCGGGGACGCGCTACTACTGGAAAATCGTGGCGTTCAACGCCGGCGGGAGTGCGGCGGGGCCGATCTGGTCGTTCACGACGCCGGCGGCGACGGCGGTGCTCTTCTCGCTCGCCGGCGTCGACATCGCGGCGCGCGTCCCGTTTCCCTCGGGCCTCACGATCCACGATGCGCTCCACGCCGCGCCGAACACGGCGAGCCTGGAGCTGCGCGGCGCCGCGGTCCCGATCGTGGGCCAAGCGATCGCGATCGGCCTCGGCACGCTCGACGCCACGAAACTGCTCTTC
>JAYVYV010000435.1:0-7269 GCA_043783985.1 Acidobacteriota bacterium
CGTGACGGCTGCGCTCGGACCGGTCGACATCCTCGTCAACAATTCCGGCATCGTTCGCGACGGCCACGTGATGTTCCTCGACAGCGCTCGGTGGCACGAGGTGCTCAGCGTCAACCTCGATGGGGCGTATCACTGCGTGCGCGCGGTCGTGCGTGGCATGCTGGTGCGTCGGTGGGGTCGCATCATCAACGTCTCATCGCCGAGCGCCCGGATGCCGCTGGGCGGACAGACGAGCTATGCCGCGTCCAAGGCGGGTCTCGAGGGATTGACGCGCGCCCTTTCGCGCGACCTGGCGGCCAGGGGCGTCCTCGTCAACGCGGTGTCGCCGGGCCTGATCGAGACCGAGATGCTTGACGCGATGCCGGCGGCGGCCCGGGCCTCGTACTTGAAAGCCGTCGCGATCGGCCGCACCGGTCTGCCGCGGGAAGTCGCCGCCGTTGTCGCGTTTCTCGCGTCGGACGCGGCCAGTTACATCACCGGGCAGGTCATCGGCGTCGACGGCGGCCTGCTCTGAACTGCGGTATTCTTATGACCACGACGCTTGACAGTCTGAAGGCTGAGATCAAGCAAGCCATCGTCGGCGCGCTCAGGCTTCCGATCAAACCTGAAGAGATCGGCGACTCGACTTCGTTGTTCGATGAAGGGCTCGGGCTCGATTCGATCGACGTGCTCGAGCTCGTGCTCGAAATCGAGCGGACCTTCGGGGTCTCCATCGGCGACGAGCAGACCGGCATGAAGGTGTTGCGGTCCGTCGATACGATCGCCGACTACATCACGAACGAACGGGCCAAGAGCTCGGCCTGATCTCCGGAGGCGGGCGCCAGGGATGGCAGTGCCGGTCGACATGCGAAACGTTTTGACCGTCGACCTGGAAGAGTGGTTTCACGTATGCGGCGTGGGCGGCGAGCTCGCGCCCGATAACTGGGATCGGCTGCCGGCGCGGGTGGAACAGACGACCCGGACCCTCCTCGATCTGCTCGACGGCCTCCAGGTACGCGCCACCTTCTTCGTGGTGGGGTGGGTCGCGGAGCGACATCCCCGGCTGATCGAACGTGTGCTGACCGCGGGCCACGAAATCGGTTCGCACGGCTACCGCCACGCGCGTGCCTACGACCTGGGCCCCGATGCCTTCCGGCAGGATCTCCGCGCCAGTCTCCGCGCGCTGGCGGCGGCTGGCGCCGCGCGCATCTCGATGTTCCGCGCGCCCGAATGGTCGATTAACGATCGGTCACTCTGGGCGTTGACCACCCTCGTCGAGGAGGGGGTGACCGTCGATGCGAGCATGGCGCCGCTCAAGGTCGTCGGCGCCGTCACCTACCCGCGCCAGCCGCATCTGCGCCCGACCGAGGCAGGACCGATCACCGAGGTGCCACCGCTCGTCGCTGATCGGTTCGGTCAGGTCATGCCGCTCGGTTGGGGGTGGGGCCTCCGCATGAGCTCGCCGCGACGCGTGCTGCGCGCGATCGATGCCCTCAATCGCGCGGGGCTGCCGGCGGTGCTGATGGTTCATCCATGGGAGCTCGATCCGGATCCTCCCCGCATGCGCCTTTCGGCCAGGCTGCAGTTCGCGCACTATTTCCGGCTCAGCGGCTTCCGCGCACGCCTCCACGACGTCCTGAGCGGCGCGCCGTTCGGGTGCATCGGCGAGATGGCGCCCGTCTGGATTCCACGGTGAGCAGAGCGGCTCGCGTGATCTTCACGCTGATGCTCCTCTCGGTCGGTTCAAGCGCGGCCGAGTCGTCAGTAGAAGCCCAGGTTCAGGCTTCACGCATCGCAATAGACGACCAGCCCGCCGGTGCCGCGGTTCGCGTGATCGAGGAAGCGGCGGCGCTGCCGGCGTTCACTGTTCCGCTCGTGGCGCGCATCGCCTTTCAAGGATCTCCGGCCGATCCAGCGCTGGCTGCCCGCCTCGCCGCCTTCACTCAGCGCCGCACTCCCGTCTGGCTGTCCCTGCCTGCGCCAGCCGCGGAGGACGAGGTCGAACGGTGGCGCATCGAGCTGCGGGCGTTGCTGGAGCAGAGCGGATCGACCCTCACGATCCTGGAGGTCGCGCTCGATCGTCAGCCTGGCCGTGTTGCGCGGTTCGCGGTGCAGGTCGCCTCGACCGAAGTCCGGGCGAGCCACGAGGGGATCCGGCTCGCGATGGGCGGGCCCGCGATGGGCGACCGGAGCCGACGCGAAGACATCTACTCGGGTGACGTCGCACCGTACGTCGACCTGCTCTCGATTCCGGAAGGGGGAGCGTCCGTTGCCGCCTGGCTGCATCAGATCGATCCGCTCGCCCGCGTCTTGCTGACGCCGCTGCCGTCGGGCGCCGCCGCCGGCGATTCGGCGACCGTCGTCGAAGGCGTGTTACGCGAACTCGGCACCGAGGTGGTGATGCACGCGTGGCGCGCGCAGGACACCGCTGGAGAGGTACTGCGGGCGTTGGCGTCGATGACCGATCTGCTGACGGACGGTATCGCGATTCTGGATGACGCGGCGGTCGGGCTCGAGCTGCGTATCGGCCCGCTGGACGTGACGCGATCGCTGCCACACCGGGTCCTGTTCGACGACAAGACCTTTGCGACGTTTCTGGTGTATTCAGGCTCCGGCGGTGACCTCGAGGTGACGATTCTCCTCCCCGTCGAGGGCGTGCCAGGCGTCCGCGATCCGCTCGAGGGGAAGCGGGGCGGTGCCGCCGGCTACACGCGGGATGCCGCGACGGGTCGCGTGCACGCGAAGGCCCCGCTCACCGGGCGACCGATGATCGTCGACTTCAACGAAGGCGCCGCCGAGATGATGGTGCAGCGGACCGGCGTGGTCGCGGAGCGCTCGTTGTCGATCGCCGAAATCATCGCGCGGCATCAGCAGCAGCAGCGCGCGCAGGACGTGCTGGTCAGGAATTACAGCGCGCACGCCCGGATGCAGCAGCACTTCCGTCCGACCGTCACCGACCCCGGCTACGACGTGTTGACCGAGAACCGCTACTTCGTCGCCGGGGCGGAGGTCGAGTGGGAAGAGTTGTCGTTCTCCGTGAACGGTTCGAAGTGGGGCGCGGACCGCCCGGCCTTTCCCGTCCTGCAGCCCGAGAAAGTCCTGTCGCTGCCGCTCCAGCTGCGGTTCGACGAGGGCTATCGCTATCGTCTCGCCGGCTCCGAGATCGTTGACGAAATCGATTGCTTCGTGGTGCGCTTCGAGCCCATCCGCCAGCACGAGGCGCTCTATCGCGGCACCGTCTGGATCGACAAGCAGACATTCGCCCGGGTACGGGTCCAGGCGACCCAGGGCGGGCTGTCGGCGCCGGTGGTGTCGAACGACGAAACGCAACTGTACCGCCGCGTCCTGGTCGGGAGCCGCCCCGTCTTTCTCTTCAGCACCCTGTCGGCTCGGCAGATCCTGCTCATCGCCGGACGGAACCTGCTGCTCGAGAAGGAGGTCGCGTTCAGCGAGTTCACGGTCAACGACCCTGGCTTCGAACGGGAGCGCGACGCCGCGCGTGACAGCGATCGCGTGATGTATCGGGAAACCGATCGAGGACTGCGCTACTTCGTCAAGGAAGGCGGCACGCGGGTCGTCAGCGACCGCGCCACCAATCACGCGAAGGCGATGGCGATGGGTGTCACGCTGGATCCGTCCTACTCGTTTCCGCTGCCGATAGTCGGCATCAACTATCTGAATTTCAATTTCGGCTCGCCCAACCAGCAACTGGCCATTCTGTTTGCGGGGGTGCTCGCGGCGGGAAACATCCAACGGTCGAAGATCGGAAATACCCACCTCGACGCGAGCCTCGACTTTTTCGCGATTGCCGTGCCGTCGAGCGACCGCCTCTACACCGCCGTCAGCGAAGCGGCCAGCGAACGTGTGCTGACGTGGCCGCTGTCGACCGGTTTCAATCTGGGCTGGCAGGCGACGCCGTTTCAAAAGGCGACGCTGCAATATCAGGCGCGCTTCGACGGCTACGTGAAAGACCGGACCACCGCGGAGAACTTCGACGTGCCATCGAGTACGGTCACCCAGGGCATCGGCGGCGCGTGGGAATATCGGCGCGCCGGCTACAGCCTGCTACTGAACGGCACGTGGTTCGGCCGCGCGACCTGGGCGCCCTGGGGTTTTCGTGAGCCGGGAACGACCGTGGCCACGACGACCTCGCCACGGACCTACGAGAAGTACTCCGCCGGGTTGTCGCGCGATTTTTACCTGAACGCGTTCCATAAGATTCACCTGAACGGGGCCTGGTTCGGCGGACACGATCTGGATCGCTTCGGGAAATACCAGTTCGGGTTGTTCGACGATACGCGCATCCACGGCGTGCCGGCGTCCGGTGTCCGCTATGGCGAGCTCGCGATGGCGCGCGGAGCCTATTCGATCAACGTCTTCGAGCAGTACCGGTTCGATCTGTTCCTGGATCACGCCTGGGGGCGTGACGAGCCGGGTCACGGTGCCTGGCAACCACTCTCCGGCTTCGGCGTCGCCGTCAATTTTCGAGCGCCGTTAAATACGATTTTCCGCGCTGAGCTCGGCAAGAGCGTGCTCCCCGCGCGCTACGATTCACTCGGCTCGACCACGCTCCAGCTCCAGTTCCTGAAGCCGCTCAAATGACCCAGGTGCTTCGCGTCGATCTCCACGTCCATTCGTGCCACTCGAAAGTCAGCGGCACCATGCCGTTCCTCGGCAGCCGCGACTGCTATTCCGCGCCGGCGGATGTCTACCGCGTGGCGAAGGCGCGCGGCATGGATCTGGTGGCGCTGACGGATCACGACTCGATCGAGGGCGCGCTGGAACTGCTCGATGCCCGTCCCGACGCGGACGATGTGATCATCGGCGAGGAAGTCTCGTGCATGTGGCCCGGCGTAGACCTCGCCGTCCACCTCGGCGTCTACGGCATGACCGAGTCGCTGCACCGCGAGGTGCAGGCGCTGCGCGGCAACGTGTTCGACGTCACGGCGCGGTTGCGGCAGGCCGACGTGTTCTTCTCGCTCAATCACCTGTTGCATTTCTACCGCGGCCAGATTCCGTTCGATCGCTACCTCCGGCTGCTCGACGAGGTGCCCGCGCTCGAGGTCAGGAACGGGACGATGCGCGCGGCGCATAATACGCTCGTGGAGTCGATGGTCGGCCGACGGGGTGTGACACAGCCGGCGTCGCGGCTCGGCATGGTGGCAGGCAGCGACGCGCACACTTTGCGGCGGGTCGGTCTGACGTGGACCACCGCCCCCGGATCGAGCCGCGAAGATTTTCTGACGAGCCTGCGTCGCGGACTTGGACGCCCTGGAGGCCTGCACGGGACTGCCACCACCGTCGCCGGGGACGCCTACGGTGTGATCGGCAGGTACCTCGCCGCGCTGGCCGGTCACGGTCCGAGAGATCTGCCGACGTTGCGACGTGCAGCCTGTGTGGCGTTTGCGGGCATGACGCTGCCGTTTCAGTTCATGCCGCTGGCGATGGCCGTCGCGAGCAAAGCACGCGAACGTCGTGCGGTCGCGCGCGCAATCGAACAGCTCGCGGTAGCCGACGGCCAGGAGGCGGCGTCTGCCGTGCGGATGGAGGCGCGCTCATGAGGACGCGGATCGCGATCACCGGCGTCGGCCTGGTCACGGCGCTGGGCACGACGCGCGAAGAAAGCTGGCGCCGCATGCTCGAGGGCGAGTGCGGCATCCGTCCGACGACGGTCTTCGACACGGAGGGATACCGCAGCCGCGTGGCCGCGGAAGTGGACATGGACACGCTCGACGCCGCGTCGACGCCGCTCGAACGCCGCCGCCGGTCGCGCAGCGATCGCATCGGGCTGCACGCCGCCGCCGAGGCGCTGGCCGACGCCGGCCTGCTCGACGGCGCGGTGGACCGCTCGCGCATCGGCGTGTTCCTCGGCGCCGGCACCGCCGATCTGCTGCGTAACGAACAGTTCTACCGGACCTTGATCACGTCGGGGCTCGATCGCACACGACGTTCGGACGTCTGGAATCATTTTCCGAGCACGCCTGTGGACGTCATTGCGGAGCGCTTCGGCTTCGAAGGTCCACGCGCGTGCGTCGCGGCAGCCTGCTCGTCGAGCACCATCGCGATCGGCCGCGCGGTAGAGGCGATTCGCGCCGGTCGCGCGGACGCCGCGGTCGCGGGCGGCACCGACGCGCTCTCGCGGCTGACCTACAGCGGGTTCAACCTGTTGCGCCTGATGGACGTCGAGCCTTGCCGGCCGTTCGATCGCAGCCGCGCGGGGATGAACATCGGCGAGGGCGCCGGCATCCTGATTTTGGAGAACCTCGACGTCGCCCGCCGCCGCGGCGCCCAGATCTACGCGGAAATGGCGGGTCACGGTCTGGCGTGCGAGGCCTTTCATCCGACGGCGCCTGAACCCGAGGGAAGGCCGGTGGCCGGCGTCGTCACTCTCGCGCTGCGCGACGCGGGTATCGACCCGGACGCCGTGGATCACATCAACGCGCACGGTACTGCCACGCCGCAGAATGACGTGGCGGAAGCGCGCGGCTTCCGGCGCGTCTTCGGGGACCGCGTCCGCGAGATCCCGGTGACCTCGCTCAAGTCGATGATTGGCCATTGTCTGGGAGCGGCGGGAGCCGTCGAGGCCGCGGTCCTGGTGCTGACCGTCGCGCGCGGCGCCATTCCGCCGACGATCAATCACGCCGAGACCGACGCCGACTGCGCCGTCAACATCGTCGCCAACGGCACGCGCGAGGGAGCCGTGCGCTGCGCAGTCTCCACGTCGCTCGGCTTCGGCGGCAACGACTCCGCCATCGTCGTGCGCGCCTTCGAGGGCTAGAGGATCCCGGTGTGCGGCAGGCCGGAAGGCCTGCACGACGGCAGAACGAACCCCCTACGGGCGCGTCGCGACCATCTGCAGCTGGAGAGCCGACACGTCCAGCAGCGCACTGCCATCCCCCGACTGCAATGTCGGCGCAAGGCGCGCCAGCGCCGGAACCTGTTCGACGGCGATCCCCTGCCAGGTGCGCGCGAACGATTCGAGGAGCGCGAAGTTCGCGGCGAGCCTCTGACGCAGCGGTGCATCGGCGATGACCGCGTCGCCGAGGTCAGCCTGCAGCCGGCGCAGGAACTCGACGTTGATCACGCTCGCGGCCGCCTGCGCGTAGCCCCCGGCATCGGCGCGGTCCCACGCTTTGAAGAACTGCTGCATGCGCGCGTGCAGGACGAAGAAGCGCCGCATCTGCGGTTCGATCGAGTCGATGAACTCCGGCTGGCGCAAGCGGCGCTGGAAGAAGAGCAGCGCGGTTATCGCCCAGTAGCAGGCGTTGTCCCACGACACCTTCGCGATCA
>JAYVYV010000436.1:0-7265 GCA_043783985.1 Acidobacteriota bacterium
CGCCGTCGACGATGTCGAGCGGCGGATGAAAACGGTGGTCGGCGGTCTTGCGCGCCGCGATTCCGGCCGGATCCTCGTCGGTGATCCAGCCGGTGTCGACGCTGTTCATGTGGATGCCGTCGTTGAAGTAGTCGGTCGCCGCCGTTCGCGTCATCATGTTGAGCGCGGCTTTCGCCATGTTCGTGTGCGGATGCCTCGTCGTCTTGCTGGTGCGGTAGAACTGGCCCTCGACGGCCGACACGTTGACGATGTGCTTGGCGCGGCCGGGGGTGCGAAGCATCAGCGGCTTCAGGCGCGCGTTGAAGAGGAACGGCGCGATGGCGTTCACGAGCTGCACCTCGATCATCTCGACGGTCGGGACGTCCGCGAGCAGCATCCGCCACGAGTTGTGATCGCGCAGATCGATCTGCTGGAGGTCCTGATCGAGCTGTCCGGCGGGGAAGAGGTCCGGGCGCGAGACCATCGTCTCGGCCGGCGGCGGCACCTGTGACAGCTGCGCCGCGTGGATGGCTCCCGTCGCTGGCGAAGCCAGCCGGCCTCTCCGCCGCTCCGGACCTACCTGCCCCCGGCCGGTGTCGCCGAGCAGCCGTCGAACGTGAGCCGGAATACGGCGGGCCGCCGTCGTTTCGGCCGCCATCATGTGCGCGTAGAACTCGGGCGGACGCCGGACGGTCTGGCACGCGTTGTTGATGATGAAATCGAGGCGCCCGCGGGTCGCGACGTGGTCGCGGCAGAATGCTTCCACGCTCGGCGTGTGGCGCAGATCGAGGCCGAAGATCTCGAGCCGGTGTCCCCAGTCGCCGAAGTCCGCCTCCCGCGCGTAGCGCGCGGCGGCGTTGTGCGGAAAGCGCGTGGTCACCATGAGCTGCGCGCCGGAGCGCAGGAGCTTCAAGCCCGCCTGATAGCCGATCTTGACGCGACCACCCGTCAGCAGCGCGACGCGCCCGCGCAGGTCCGCGAGCTCGGTACGCGCGGCGAAGTTGACGTCCGCGCAGGACGAGCAGAGCTGATCATAAAAATGGTGGACCTCCGAGTAGGGCTCCTTGCAGACGTAACAGACACGGTCGTTCGGCGTTCGACGTTCGGCGTTCGGCGTTCCACGTTCGACGTTCGTCGTTCGACGTTCGTCGTTCGACGTTCGTCGTTCGCCGTTCACCGCCGCCTCGACATGGACGTCGCCCGGCTCGAAGCGCGCCGGCGGAAACACGTTCGGGGTGGTGACGACGGGCCGGCGCCTGAGCACGCGGATCCCGGTCTGGTTCAGCACGGCTTCTTCCCGTCTGACCATCTCCGCGTTCGCGGCCGTACGCCGCCGACGGTTGGCCCGGGGATGGGGCACCGACAGCCCGGCGATCGCCCGATGAAGGCGCCGGCGGTCTTCGGCTGGGAGCTGGTCCAACAACCGCCAGTCCGCGGCGATCTCCTCGAGACAATCCGTGGCGGCGCGCACGTGCGAGATCAGCGGCAGGGCGGTCGATGTGCGTGTTTCCGTCGTCATAGTGGAAGTTCGGTGAGCGCCTTGGTTTCATCGCGTGAGTACATAATGGGCGGCGTCAGTTTATCAAAGGGGCGCCCTCATGAAGAGTTCCGGTCTGTCTCGTCTGGCGCCGTACGTTCTCAGCGTTCTGCGCCTCGTCGCGGCGTTTTTGTACACCGCGCACGGGACGCAGAAGCTGTTCGGCGTGCCCGGCCATTCGTTTCATGCGCCCGTGTTTTCGGCGACGCTGATGTTCGCGGCCGGCGCGATCGAGACGTCCGGCGGCCTCCTGATGTTCCTCGGCCTGTTCACGCGGCCGGTCGCGTTCGTGCTGTCAGGCCAGATGGCCGTGGCCTACTTCACGCAGCATTTCCCGAATGGCCCGTGGCCGATTCTGAACGGCGGCGAGCTCGCCGTTCTCTACTGTTTCCTGTGGCTGTATTTCTGTGTCGCCGGCCCGGGGCCGATCAGCCTGGATGCGCTGCGCGGCAAACGATGAGACGGGTCGTCGTTTCCAACGGATGCAGCACCGGCGCCCTGTATACAGCTCATCCGCTGATCGGCGTCACGAAAGCTCGCCATTTGCCGCGGTGGCGCTGGCGAGCTTCTTGCCCCTCCTTTGTCATCGGCTGAGGAGGCCGCACGCATGTTCCGACGCACGTTCTCCGCACTCACCGTTATGGCCGCGCTGGGAGGGTCGGCTCTACTGCCCGCGACGGCGCTGGCGAAGGATCGCCACGATCGCGGACGCCACGTAGGCCGCGGCCATATCCGGCATGACAACGGCTTGCATCTCGGCCGCACTCGTGTGCGCCACGACAATGGCCTGCACCTGGGCCGCAGCCGTCTCTTCGATCGCGAACATCGCGACTACCACCGGTGGAACCGAGAGGAAGACACCCGCTACCGCCAGTTCCTGACGGAGCGTCACCGCCCGTATGTGGTATTTCCCCGGGCGGGCAGCCCGCTGCAGCTGGAATACTCGCAGTGGCGACACGATCATGGCGGACGTTGAGATTTCAGATTTCAGACTTCAGATTTCAGAGTTCATTTCAGAGGGCAGATTTCAGATTCA
Source organism: Acidobacteriota bacterium (assembly GCA_043783985.1). Classification (GTDB taxonomy): domain Bacteria; phylum Acidobacteriota; class Vicinamibacteria; order Vicinamibacterales; family CAVVIG01; genus CAVQFC01. The sequence continues at coordinate 2,553 of JAYVYV010000436.1, forward strand.
AGGCCGTCGACCCAATCTGAACTCTGAACTCTGAAATTCTGTCCTACTGAAGCACCACCGTCGCGTTGCGCTTGGGCACGAAGCCGACCGGAATACGGGTCACTTCTTTCATCGACGTCACGTCCACGACCGAGACGTCGTTGGTCACCGGGTTGGCGACGTACGCCGTCCTGCCGTCCGGGGTGAGCGTCACCCAGCCCGCGCCCTTTCCGCCGAGCTCGGCGCTGCCGACCACTCTCAAGTCCGGCAGCGAAAACGCATACAGGAAGTTGTTGAGCCGGCTGCAGACGACCAGCGTCCTGCCGTCCGCGGTCACCGCCATGCCGTGGGATGGGTCGGATCCTTCGGGCACCGTCGCCTTCCCCGGCGGCAGGTCGGGATTCTTGATCCGGTTGATTTCCTTGCGCGTCGCGAAATCGATGACCGCGAATCCATTGAACCCGGTCAACTGCGCGAAGATCCACTTCGTCGAGCCGTCGGGATTCCGGCTGAACGTCATCGGCCGGATGCCCAGGTCCATCTCGAGCGTCCACACGGGCTGCTCGGTCTGCGCGTCGATGACGTTGATGGTTTTTCCCTGGATGGAACCCGCGACGATGTACTTGCCGTCAGGCGTGACGTACGCGTTGTGAATGGTGCCCCTGGTGGGGATCGTCTTGATCCGCTGAAGCGACGCGGTGTCGATCACATCGACGCCGCCGGGCTCCTGAATGATGCCCACGAACACGCGGCGGCCGTCGCGGCCGACCGCCATGTTGTTGGGATGTCCACTCAACGGGATCTTCTTGATCACGGTCAACGTCTTCCCGTCGACGACGTCGAGCGAGCTGTCGGCTTCGTCGCTGACGTAGATGCGGCTCCCGTCCGGGGCGGCGCCGGCGCCGTGGCCCGCTTCAATCCCCGGGATGACGCCGACGACGGTGTTGGTGGCCGGGTCGATGAGGTGGACATTGTCGCCAGCGCTGTTGGTCTGGATGATCCGCACCCGGCTGCCAGCCGTGAGCGCGGCGCCCGGTCCGAGCACCCAGGCCTTCAAGGTTTGCCACTCGGCATCGTTCTGCGAGCTCCAGTGCTTGCCGCCGTTGTGATAGAAATCGCCGCCCGCGTCCTGCGCGAGCGGGTGCATGAGCAGCTTGCTCTTCAGGCTGCCCGGCATCACCACACGCCGGACCGCGTCGAAGTTCTTGTGCGTTTCCTCGTCGCTCCAGGCGGTGCGTCCAGCCGGCAGCGGCTGCAGGCGTAAGGGGGTGCCCGACGCATGGCACGCAATGCACCGGGCATGGCCGGGGCGCGTCGCCAGAAAGATCGGCTGCACGCTGTTCTTGAAGAACTCGTAATCGAGTGACGCGGCTGGTGGGGACGACTGGTGCGGCTGGGCGGCCGCCGCCGAGGCGAACATCGTGACAGACAGAGCAACCATGAGCGAGGCACGCATGAGAACCTCCTGACGATCCGGTCTCCAGGTTCCGTGACGAAGGCCGCTCGCGCAGCGGATTATAGACCCCGGCGGGTGACCTCGCACACTCGCGCTCATGCGACGTCGTCGAGAGCCTTCGGCGCGTATAATCCGCGCCATGTTGACCCGGCGCGCCTTCCTCGCCCTCGGCGGCGTCGCTCCGCTGACCCGCCTGTCGCCGATGCGCGCCCCGCGCTACGACCTGATCGTCAAGGGCGGCCGTGTCATCGATCCGAGTCAACGCGTCGATCGTGTGGCCGACGTCGCGGTTCGGGGCGACCGTATCGCCGCCGTTCAGCAGAACATCGACGCCGGCCAGGCGGCGGACGTGTTGGACGCGCGCGGCAAGCTGGTGACCCCGGGGCTCATCGATCTGCACGTGCACGTCGGGGCGCCGGAGCTCGCTCCGGCCGCGCTCCTTGGCGATGGCGTGACTTCGATGGTGGATGGAGGATCGGCGGGCGCCGACAACATCGACGGACTGGTGCGGATTGCCGAGCAGGCGCCCAACCGCGTCCGGATCTTCCTGAACGTCGCGAGGACGGGCGTGACGGCGCAGGGCGAGCTGCTGGACATCGCGGCCGCGGACGTCGACGCGGCGCGCCGCGCCATCGCGCGGCATCGCGCCTGGATCGTCGGCGTCAAGGTCCGGTTGTCACAGACGGTCGCCGGCGAGCACGATCTCGAGGCGCTGCGGCGCGCGCGCCAGGCCGCAGGACGGCTGCCGGTCATGCTGCACGTCGGCCAGACGTTTTCGCCGCTGCCGAAGATTCTCGAGCTGCTCAACCCCGGCGACATCGTCACGCACCCGTACTCGCCGCCGCCGCACGGCATCCTCGACGAGACGGGTCACGTGATGCCCGAAATCCGCGCGGCGCGCCGCCGCGGCGTGCGATTCGACGTCGGCAACGGTCGCACGGCGCACATCACCTGGGAGACGGTCGAGGCGGCGACGCGCGACGGCTTCTGGCCCGACACGATCTCGTCCGACATCACCGGACCGGGCCGTACGTTCCGCGTGTTCGACCTGCCGACGGTCGTGTCGAAGTTTCTGCTGCTGGGCATGCCGCTCGACGAGGCGATCGCCTGTGTGACCAGCCACGCCGCGGGATGCGTGCCGGCGTTCGCGAATCTCGGCACGCTTCGGCCCGGCGCGCCGGCCGACGTCGCCGTTCTCGAGCTGCGCGACGGCGACTTCGCGTTCGTGGACAACATCGACGCAACGCGCACCGGCCGCCAAAAGCTGGTCACGTCCGCCGTCGTGATGCGTGGGAAGCCGTCGTGATGCATGGGAGGAAGGCGTAGATGGCATGGCTCGTCGCCCTGCTGATCACCCTCGGGACGTGTGCGTCCGCCTTTGCGCAGTCACCCGTCACGTTTTCGAAGGACATCGCGCCGATCCTTTTTGACGGATGCGTCCCGTGTCACCGCGCCGGCGAGAGTGCGCCGTTCAGTCTTCTGACCTATGAAGACGCGCGGCCGCGCGCGAGGGCCATCGCGCTGGCGACCCGGACTCGCGCCATGCCACCCTGGAAGCCCGAACCGGGTTACGGGGAATTCGCCGGCGCCCGGCGGCTGACCGAGCGTCAGGTCGACACCATCCAGCGCTGGGTCGACGAAGGGGCCATCGAAGGCGATCGGTCCGATCTCCCCCGCGTCCCGCAGCTCACCGAGGGCTGGCGCTCAGGTCAGCCGGATCTCGTGATCAGTATGTCCGACGCCTACACGTTGGCCGGCACGGGACCAGATGTGCTGCGGAACTTCGTCATCCCTATTCCGATCGCCCGTACGCGCTACGTGCGCGGCATCGAGTTTCGTCCCGGCAACGCGCGCGTCGTGCACCACGCCAACATGCGCATCGACGGCACGCCGGCTTCACGCCTGCTGGACGACGCCGATCCCGAGCCGGGCTTCGATGGCCTCGTCGCGTCGGGTAATTTTCCGGACGGATACTTTCTGGGCTGGACGCCGGGCCAACTCGCCCCGCTGCTGCCCGACGGCATGTCGTGGCGGCTCGAGCCGAACAGCGATCTCGTGCTGCAGCTGCACATGCACCCGGACGGCTCGTCGGCAGTCGTGCAGCCCAGCGTCGGTTTCTTCTTCACCGACGCTCCGCCGACGCGCACGCCGCTGATGCTCAGGCTCGGACGCCAGGACATCGACATCCAGGCCGGATCGTCCAGCTACACGGTCGAGGATCGCTACACGCTGCCGGTCGACGTGGAGGTCTCCGCGGTGCAGCCGCACGCGCATTTCCGCGCGCGGGAGATGAAAGGCTTTGCCACGCTGCCCGATGGAACGACGAGATGGCTGATTTTCATCAGGGACTGGGACTTCGCCTGGCAGGATGTCTATCGCTACACCGATCCGCTCGCCCTGCCGAAGGGGACGACGATCTCGATGCAATACACCTACGACAACTCGGCGGGCAACCGGCGTAACCCGGATCGTCCGCCGAGGCGGATTCGCTGGGGTCAGAACAGCGGCGATGAAATGGGCGATTTGTGGATTCAGGTCCTCGCCCGATCGCCAGACGAGCGTCGGCGGCTCGCGGCCGACTTCGGACCGAAAGTGCTTGCGGAAGACGCGACCGGCTACGAGAAGCTGCTCGAAGCCGATCCGCGGAATGCCCGGTTGCACGACGCCGCGGCGGCGATCTTGCTGAGTCTGCAGAACACCGATCGAGCGGCGGCGCATCTGACCGAAGCGCTCCGCCTGGATCCCGACTTCGTGCCGGCGCATTACAACATGGCGACCGCGCTCGTGCGGCTCGACCGGCCGAACGAGGCGCTCGAACACCTGCGCCGGGCGGTGCAGCTTCGTCCCGATTTCGTCGCCGCCCGCGTCAATCTCGGCGCGAGTCTTCGCCTCCTGAAGCGGTACGACGAGGCGACAACCGAGCTGCGTCTGGCGCTGCAGATCCAACCCGGGAACGCCGTCGCGCACGCCAATCTCGGAGGCATATTTTCCGCCGAAGGCCGGCCGCGCGAGGCGATTGCGGAGTACCGTCTGGCGCTCGACGCGAATCCCGATCTGCTGGAGCCGCTGGCGGCGCTCGCGTGGACACTGGCGACGTCCCCTGATGCACGGCTCCGAAAGCCCGAGGAAGCCGTCCGGCTCGCCGAGCGCGCGGCCACATTGACCAATCGCCGCGACGTCACCGTGCTCGACGCGCTGGCGGCGGCGTATGCCGCCGCGGGACGATTCGGCGAGGCCATCGCGTCGCGCGTCCGGCCTGCGGCGGACAGGATGCCGCC
>JAYVYV010000437.1:0-2854 GCA_043783985.1 Acidobacteriota bacterium
ACCGCGCACATGAGCGTCACGAAAGACACCACCATCGACGTCGACGGGATGAAGATGAACACGCTCGTCGGCGGCGGCGACAGCCATCCCGATCACAACGACGCGATGACGCAGGAAGTGACGGTGCAGACCGCCGCGCTGGGCGCCGACGTGTCGGCGGGGGGTCCGCACCTGAATCTGATTCCGCGCGAGGGCGGCAACCTCTTCAGCGGGGCGACCTACCTCGGATACACGGACAGCGCCTTCCAGTTCAGCAACCTGACCGGCGATCTGATCAAGCGCGGGCTGCAGACGCCGGACTCGGTCAGCAAGATCTTCGATGTGAACGCGTCGCTCGGCGGGCCGATCAAGCGCGACACGCTCTGGTTCTTCGGATCCTACCGCAACGTCGGGAACGACAACATCGTGGCGAACAGTTTTTATCCCGACGGCAGCCCGGGCGTCTACGATCAGCGCGTCCGCAATTACACGCTGCGACTGACGTGGCAGGTCAGCCCGCGCAACAAGATCACGGCGTACGACGACTACCAGACGAAATACGTCGGCCACCTGTTCACGTCCGGTGTGGACGTGGCCACGGCGTCGCGCACGCGCCCGCCGGTGATCAAGTACACCAACGCGATCAAGTGGACGTCGACCGTCAGCAACAAGCTCGTGTTCGACGCGGGATACGGGACGAGCGTGAACGCGTTTACCGAGAAGTACCAGCCTGGCGTGCTCAAGGATCCCTTCACGCCGGCGTGGTACGCCACCGCGGGCCGCCAGGACATCAACCGCAGCACGACGACGACGGCGAGCACGCCGGAAACGGGCACGTACAATTTCCGGTACATGCTCATCTCATCGATGCAGTACGTGACCGGTTCCCACGCGTTGAAGGCCGGCGTGCAGTGGCACATCGGGCAGACGTGGAATACGGCCGACGCGAACGCGGACCTGGTGCAGCGCTACCGCGACGGCGTCCCCGATTCGGTCATCGTCTACAACACGCCGACGCGACTGTACGCGCTGATGGGCGCCGACCTCGGGCTCTACCTGCAGGATTCGTGGACGCTCAAACGCCTGACGATCAATCCGGGCATCCGCTTCGAGTACTTCAATTCGTCGGCGCAGGCCAAGGCGGTGGAAGCCGGGCGCTTCGTGCCAGCACGCTCGTTTCCGGAAATCCCCGATATTCCCAACTGGAAGAACTTCGCGCCGCGCGTGGGCGTGGTGTACGACCTCACCGGCGACGCGAAAACGGCGGTCAAGGGGAGCGTGAACAAATACAACCGCAACTTCACGACCGATTTCGCGAACCGCTACAACCCGCTGGTGCTGCAGAGCGACACGCGCAACTGGTCGGACTGCGATGTTCTCCTCGGGACCTCGACCTGTTCGAGCCAGGTGCTGTCCACCAACAAGGACGGCATCGCGCAGGACAACGAGATCGGGCCGAGCAACAACCTCAGGTTCGGCCTCGCGCCGGCGCGGCATGCCGACCCCGGCATCAGGCGTCCGTACGACATTGAGTACAGCCTCGCCCTCGTCCGGCAACTGTTTACTGGCGTGTCGGTCACCGGCGCCTGGTACCGGCGCGATACCTACAATCTCGAGCGCCAGATCAACACGCTCGCCACCGCCGCCGACTACGCGTCCTTCACCACGCGCAGCCCGCTCGACGGCGAGCCGCTGACCATCTACAACCTCAACCGGGCGAAACAAGGGCAGGTGGATCTGATCGACACGACCGCCACCGACCGCTCACAGGCGCGCGTCAATTACAACGGGCTCGAGGTGAGCTTCACGGCCCGGCTTCCGCGGGGCGGCAACGTGTTCGGCGGATGGTCGGCAGACAAGCTGGCGACCGTGGCGTGCGCCAGCTTCGATCCCAACACGTTCCGGTACTGCGATCAGAGTCAGTGGAACATTCCGTTCAGGCACGACGTCAAGTTTGCCGGCAGCTACCCGATCGCCTGGGGCGTGCAGGTTGGAGCGCTGCTGCAAAGTTACGCGGGACTGCCGCTGGCTGTGAACTGGACGCCCGCCGCCAGCGTATTTCCCGGCGCCCAGCGAACCCAGTCGGTGACGATCAACCTCATTCCGCCGGGCACGCAGTACCTGGATCGATGGACGCAGCTCGATCTGAGCTTCCGCAAGACGTTCCGCCTCGCCAAGTACCGGGTGGACGGCGCGCTGGAGATGTTCAACGCGCTCAACAGCAACGTGGTCCTTCTGCAAAACCAGAACTTCGGGTCGACGCTCGGCCAGCCGCAAGCCGTGCTGCAGGGTCGCCTGTTGCGGCTCTCGAGCCAGATCAAGTTCTGAGCGACAGGTGGTCGTCCGGACGGCATCCATCTCGGCGCTTTACGCCGACCATGATCGGGCGGGGCCATACGCCGTGATGCCGCTCCTGCCGGCGGTGCTGGGACTGGGCGGTCAGAGTCGAGCTAGAAGACGGCGGGGGGGCCGTCGACGACGAGCTCCGCTCCCGTGGCCTGGCGGACCGTCTCGATCGTCGTGTCCGAGGCGATCTCTTTCAGCACGAGCCCGCGCGGCGTGACTGCAATCACCGCCAGCTCGGTGATGATCAGGTGCACGACCTTCAGGCCGGTGAACGGCAGGGTGCAGCGCTTCAGGATCTTGTGCCCGCCGTCCTTCGTGGCGTGCTCCATCGCGATGATCACCTTCTTCGCGCCGGCGACCAGGTCCATCGCGCCGCCCATCCCCTTCACCATCTTGCCGGGGATCATCCAGTTCGCGAGGTTGCCCTCCTCGTCCACCTGCAGCGCGCCGAGGACCGTGAGGTCGATGTGCCCGCCGCGCACCATCGCGAACGAATCGGCGCTGCTGAAGTACGAGCAGCCGGGCGTTT
>JAYVYV010000438.1:0-7260 GCA_043783985.1 Acidobacteriota bacterium
TCTCCGCGGTCGTCCTCACCGGCGCACAGCCGCCCGCGCCCGCGCCGTTCGACCTCGAGGAGGCGACGATCGCCAGCCTGCAGCAGCGCATGCAGTCGGGGCAGGAGACATCGCGATCGCTGGTCGACAAGTACCTGGCCCGCATCGACGCGGTCGACCGGTCGGGTCCGGCGCTCCATAGCGTCCTCGAGATCAATCCCGACGCGCGGATGATTGCCGATCGGCTCGACGCCGAACGCAAGAGCCGCGGACCGCGCGGCGCGCTGCACGGCATCCCCATTCTCATCAAGGACAACATCGCCACCGCGGATCGCATGATGACAACAGCCGGGTCGCTCGCGCTGGCGGGCGCCGCTCCGCCCAAGGACGCGTTCATCGTGACGCGGCTGCGCGACGCGGGCGCGGTGATTCTCGGCAAGACGAACCTCAGCGAGTGGGCCAACTTCCGGTCCACGCATTCGACGAGCGGCTGGAGTGGGCGCGGCGGACAGACCAAGAATCCGTACGCGCTCGATCGCAACACGTCTGGATCGAGCTCGGGCTCGGGGGCGGCGATCGCCGCGAACCTGGCGGCGGTGGCGGTCGGTACTGAACCCGACGGCTCGATCGTCTCGCCCTCGAACGTGAACGGCCTCGTCGGGATCAAGCCGACGCTCGGCCTCCTCAGCCGCAGCGGCATCGTCCCCATCGCGCACAGCCAGGACACCGCCGGCCCGATGGCGCGAACGGTCGCCGATGCCGCCGCCCTGCTCGGCGCGATGGCCGGTGCGGACGCGGACGATCCGGCAACCCGACGGTCGGCGTCCGCGGATTACCGGACATCGCTCGACCCGAACGGTCTGAAGGGCGCGCGCATCGGCGTCGTCCGCCACAAGTACTTCGGCTACAGCCCCGCCGCCGATCGGCTGGCGGAGTCGGCGATCGCGGAGATGAAGAAACAGGGCGCGACGATCGTCGACCCCGCCGACATCGCCACGCTCGGCAAGTTCGACGACGGCGAATTCGAGGTGCTGCTCTACGAGTTCAAGGCGGATCTGAACAAGTACCTGACGTGGCTCGGCGCGGCGTCGCCCGTGCATTCGCTGAAGGACGTGATCGCCTTCAACGACGCGCATCAGGCGCAGGAGATGGGCTACTTCGGACAGGAGATCATGGCGATGGCCGAAAAGAAGGGGCCGCTCACGAGCGCGAAGTACACCGCGGCGCTGTCCCGGAACCGGCAGATGGCGCGCGCGCTCGGCATCGACGCGACCATGACGAAGTACAAGCTCGACGCGCTGGTGGCGCCGACCGGCGGGCCGGCGTGGCTCACCGACCTCGTGAACGGCGACAGCTCGTTCGCCAACTCCTCAGCGCCGTCCACGGTGACCTCGGTCGCCGGCTACCCTCACATCACGGTGCCGGCCGGCTACGTCGGTGGATTGCCGGTGGGGATCTCGTTCTTCGGCCGCGCGTGGAGCGAGGCGACGCTCATCAGGCTCGCCTACGCGTACGAGCAGGCGACCAAGCACCGCAAGCCGCCGACGTTCGCCGCGACCGCCGACCCGCGCTAGCCGCGGACGAGTCCGGTCTTTCGATCACGCTTTCGTGCCGCGACGGCGGGCGCTGCGGTGGCGGGAGTATGCAACCGCGGGAAGGGGACGTACACCACCGTCATCATCAACTTGGCCCCGGCGTTGCGACCTCGACCATACGGAGGCGCCACGTGTTGATGTTCAAACGCTCGCAGATCTACATCGGGCTGGGACTGGCCGCCGTCGTCGAGCTCGTCATCCGCTTCGCCCACTAATCCTCAGCCCTGCGTGTCTGCGGCCTGCCACAGCGCGCGGCCGACGAAGAACGGGCCGAGCCGCTCGAGGTACAGCGACGTCTGCTGCGTCTTCCGCATCGTCTGTACGAGCGCCGACAGCGGGTAGAGCTCCTTGCCGATCAGCCCGATGACGAAGTCGTTGTCGTCCTTGTCCAGGCCGTGGCACGCGAGGCGGATGTCGTGGGCGTAGTCGCCCACGCCGAACGACATCCCGATCGTGCCGTGCTCGGAAAGAATCACGCGCTGCTCGTCTGGCGGCAGCTGGGCGAATTTCCCGGCACGCCGGAGCGGGTACCAGATGCCCCACTTCCACGCCGGGTTCAGCACCGTGCGCCGCGGTCGGTGCAGCAGCACTTCGGGCAGGTCCGGCTCGTACCCGATCGAATACGTGCGGCCGAGCATCGTGTACTCGGGCTTCTGGAGCAGCACCGAAAAGCCGGGGCCGTTCAGCACCGGTCGCACCCGGTCGAGGAAGTAGTCCGGATCCTGGTTCAACGTCAGCAGGCCGACGCCGCGCGGATCGTTGACGTCTTCGTACAGCACGCCGGTGATCTTCGCGCGGGCGAGCGCGTGCGTCAGCGGCTCGGCGCTGGCGCAGCCGCCGAACGCCAGAAACTGCATGAACAGCCGCTCGTTGGAGTGCTGCGGCTGACCGTCCTTGTTGCCGCCCTTTTCGCTGAGGTCAGGCGCTTCAGGTCCGCGCCTCGGTGCCGTGTGTTCCGCCATGCCCTGAGTATAATTCGCCGACCGTGTCCCCCGAGTACCGCATCCGGCTCGCGACGCTCGCCGACGCCGCCGTCCTGGTCCGCCATCGCATCGCGATGTTCAGCGACATGGCCGTGCCCCTCGACGCCGACGTGCTCGACCACGCGTTTCGCGCCTGGCTCGCGGCGACAATGCCCGCCGGGACCTATCGCGCGTGGCTGGCGGAAACGGCGGGCGGCGACGTGGCGGGCGGCGGCGGGATCACCATCATCCCGTGGCCGCCGGGGCCGAGATATGCCGGCGATCGGCTCGCGTACGTGTACAACGTCTACACGGAGCCGGCGCATCGCCGCCGAGGTCTGGCGCGCCTCGTCATGAACACGATTCACTCCTGGTGCCGCGGCGAGGGCATCACGTCGATCGCGCTCAACGCCAGCCGCGACGGAAAACCGCTCTACGAGTCGATGGGCTACGCCGAATCGCCCAGCCCGATGATGTTTTTCCCGATTGTCAGGGTATAATTCCCCGGCTCAGCGCGTGAAAAAGCCGACCAATCAGGTCCCATAACGGAGATGCAGCGAGCATGCCATTCATCATTACTGACCCGTGTATCGAAACCAAAGACACCGCCTGCGTGGACGTGTGTCCGGTGGACTGCATCCACCCGCGCAAGGACGAGCCCGAATTTGCCGCGATGACGATGCTCTACATCCACCCGGAGGAATGCATCGACTGCGGGGCGTGCGTGCCGGCCTGCCCCGTCGCGGCGATCTATGAAAGCATCGACGCGACGCCTTCGCACCAGAAGGATCTGGTCGAAGCCAACGCGATCTACCGCAACGGCGACGCCGACACGATGGCGCAGGCCGAAGCGATCGTCGCGGCGCACGTCGCGGCGCAGCCGGCGCTGATGGCCATTCCGGCCGCCGAACGTCAAGCCGCGCACGCCTCACACTGACGCTCGAGCTTTCAGATTTCAGATGGCAGATTTCAGATTGGCGATTGAATCTGAAATCTGAATTTTGAAATCTGAAATGAAGTTAGCGACCTGGAACGTCAACGGCATCCGGGCGCGTCAGGCGCAGGTCCAGGAATGGATCGCGCTGGAGCGCCCTGACGTCGTCTGCCTGCAGGAACTCAAAGCCACCTCCGATCAGGTGCCTGCGGCCCTCTGCGAGATGGAGGGCTACTGGTGCTACTGGCACGGGGCCCGGGCGTATTCCGGCGTGGGGCTCCACGTCAGCAAGGCGTTCGCCCCCGAGCGCCCCACTTTCGCTCATCCCGCGTTCGACTTCGAGACCCGCATCGCCACGGTGGACGTCGCGACCGCCGGGGGAACGCTGACGGTCGCGTCGGTGTACGTCCCGAACGGCGGCAAGGACTTTCGGGCGAAGATGGCGTTCCTCGAGGCCATGGACGCGTTCGCCGCGTCCTGTCAGGCTGGCGGGCGCCTTCTCGCGTTCCTCGGAGACATGAACGTCGCGCGCACCGAACGCGACGTGCACCCGAAGGAGCGGAAACCGCGCGCGATCGGCCAACTGCCGGAGGAACGCGCGCTGATCGAGCGGATCCTGAACCGCGGCCTTGTCGACGTCGGGCGCGCGCTCGATCCCGACAACGACGGCCTGTTCACGTGGTGGGCGCCGTGGCGTAACATGCGCCAGCGCAACATCGGCTGGCGCCTGGATTACGTGTTCGCCAGCGCCGCGCTCGCCGCGCGCGCCACGGAGTGCCCCGTCAGGGCCGCTGTCGGGACGAGCGATCACGCGCCTGTCGTGGCGGTTTTCAACTCGTGACCATGAACCACGAAGCCCACGAAACGGCCGCATCGGCACGACACACACGAACACGATCGGTCCGGTTTCGTGCCGTTTTGTTTTTCGTGCGTTTCGTGGGATCGTGAGATCGATGTCGATTGTCGTCCAGAAATACGGCGGCTCGTCCGTCGCCGACGTCGCCCGCATCAAGCTGGTGGCGGACCGCGTGATGCGGACACAGCGCGAAGGCCACGACGTGGTCGTCGTGGTCTCCGCGATGGGCGACACGACCGACGATCTCCTGGGCCTCGCCAAGCAGGTGTCCCCCAGCCCCGATCGCCGCGAGCTGGACATGCTGCTGACCGCCGGCGAGCGGATCTCGATGGCGCTGCTGTCGATGGCCATCCGCGACCTCGGCGGCGACGCGATCAGCTTCACCGGCAGCCAGTCCGGCATCATCACCAACGATCGGCACGTGGACGCACGGATCATCGAGGTGCGGCCGGTCCGCGTCCAGGACGAGCTCGCGCGGGGGAAGATCGTCGTCATCGCCGGGTACCAGGGCGTGTCGTACCGCCGCGAGGTGACCACACTCGGCCGGGGCGGGAGCGATACGACCGCGGTGGCGATGGCCGCCGCGCTCGGCGCCGAGTACTGCGAAATCTGCTCCGACGTCGACGGCGTCTACACGGCCGACCCGCGCGTGGTCACTGCCGCGCGGCGGATCGGCATGCTGTCGTACGAGGAGACGCAGGAGCTCGCCGAATCGGGCGCGAAGGTACTGAACGCGCAGGCGGTGGAATTCGCGAAGGAGAAGGGGATCGCCATCTTCGCCCGCGCCACGAGCTCGCCGCTTCCCGGCGCCGATCCGTCCGCCGACGGGACCGTCGTCCGGCGCCATCCGCCGCGCCAGCCGGGGACGGTGGTCGGCGTCGCCAGCGAGCGGGACGTGATCGTCATTCACGCATCGCCCCAACGCTCGGCTGAAGGCTTCGCTGTATTAGACGTGCTCGCGCTGCTCGACGATCACCAGATCGGCGGCAAGCAGCTGCACATCTCGGGCGGAGTGTTGACGCTGGCGGTTTCGCGCGAGAACCTGCACGCCGAGGCCCGGGTCCGCGAGGCGCTGGCCGCCCGGTTCGGCGACGCCGTGCACGTCGCCGATGCGCTCGGCGCCATCAGCGTCGTCGGCGCCGGCATCAACGCGTCGTTCGACAACGTACGCCGGGGATCCGCCGCCCTGACTGCGACCGGCGCGTCGATCGAAGCGATCGCGACCTCGTCGTTCCGCATCACGTGGATGATCGACCGCGCCCGCCTCGACGACGCCGTGCGTCTGCTCCACGCCGTCTTCATCGAACGCAGCCCTCAGCCCTAAGCCCTAAGCCCTGCCATGGACACCGTTCTCGATCGCTTTCTGCGCTACGTCCGGTACGACACGCGGTCGGACGAGCAATCGGCCACCTACCCGAGCACCGGGACGCAGCTCGGGCTGCTCCGGGACCTGGCGGCGGAGCTGCAGGCGCTCGGGTTGGACGATGCGGCCGTCGACCCGTTCGGATACGTCATGGCGACCATCCCGGCCACGACGGCCAAGCCGGGCGTCCCGACAATCGGGTTCATCGCGCACGTCGATACCTCACCGGAGATGCCCGGCGCGAACGTGAGGCCCATCGTCCACCGCCGGTACGACGGCCGCGACCTGGTGCTCCCCGACGATCCCGGCGCGGTGCTGCGGCTCGCCGACAATCCGGCGCTCGCGGCGCAGATCGGCAACGACATCGTCACCGCGTCCGGTACGACGCTGCTCGGCGCGGACGACAAGGCCGGCGTGGCGGAAATCGTCACCGCGGCCGCCGTGCTCGTCGCGCGCCCCGAGATTCCGCACGGTCCGGTCCGCATCGCGTTCACGCCCGACGAGGAAATCGGCCGGGGCACTCAGCATTTCGACGTCGCGCGGTTCGGGGCGCTGTGTGCATACACGATGGACGGCGGGAGCCGCGGCCAGATCCAGATCGAGAGTTTCTCGGCCGACGCGATGACCGTCACCTTTCACGGGTTGAACACACACCCCGGATACGCCAAGGGGCGGATGGTGAACGCGATCAAGATCGCCGCAGCCTTCATCGACCGGCTGCCGCACGACGCTCTGTCGCCGGAAACGACGGACGGCCACGACGGCTTCGTCCACCCGTACGTTGTCGAGGCGGGTGTCGAGCGGACATCAGTGCGGCTGATCGTCCGCGACTTCGCGGACGCGGGGCTGAAAGAGAAAGAAGCGATGCTCGAGCGTCTCGCGCGTGACGCCGCCTCCGCCTGGCCCGGCGCGCGGGTCGAGTTCACGGTCGAGGAGTCGTACCGCAACATGAAGGCGATTCTCGATCGCCATCCCGCCATCGCCGACCACGCCCGCGAGGCGATCCGCCGCGCAGGCCTCGAGCCGCGGACGCACCCGATCCGCGGCGGCACCGACGGCTGCCGCCTGTCGTTCATGGGGCTGCCGACGGCGAACCTGTTCGCCGGCGAGCACAATTTTCACTCGCGCCTGGAATGGGTGTCCGCGCAGGACATGGAGAAGGCGGTCGAGGTGATCGTGCACCTCTGCCAGATCTGGGCGGACGAAAAGATGTAACCGCCGAGACCGCAGAGATCGCAAAGAAAACGTTTTTCTCCGCGTGCTTTGCGGTCTCCGCGGTTCCTTCTTACCGCAGACTCGCGAAGGTATACGTCACGCCGGTGAACCAGGACGCTCTGGTCCGCGTGCCGAGATTCGACAGGAAGTTCGTGTCGGTCAGCGGACGTCCCTCTACGACGCCGGCCGGCAGCGTCGCGACCGGGCCGATCGCCACACCGCCCGTGAACGACGCGTGCGGGCCGAACCGCAGCGCCGACCCGAGATAGAACGTGGCGCGCGAGTCGCCGCGCAGGCCGATCCCGAACGACAGCGGCGCGATCCACGACGCGCGATCGTGATACACCTGCGCGAAC
>JAYVYV010000439.1:0-7258 GCA_043783985.1 Acidobacteriota bacterium
GCAGAGCCTCGAGCGCGTGCTGACCGAGCCGTGCCCGTACTGCGCCGGCACCGGCGTGATCAAGTCGAGCTCGACGATCTGCTACGAGATCCTGAACGAAGTGAAGAAAGTCGGGCCGGACATCAACGGCCATCGCCTGGTGCTGCGCGTGAATCCCGACATCGCGCGGGCGCTGAAGGAAGAAGAGAGCGCCGTGCTGAAAGATTTACGGCAGTCGATCGGCAAGGACGTCACCGTCAAGGCCGACGTGCAACTCCATCACGAGCAGTTCGACGTGATGGCGGTCTGACGAAGTCAGCGTCGCCGACGGTCGTGACCAGACCGTCCGCGAGCGATACTGTCTTCGATTTGAGGCGCATCGAAAGCGCGGTCGTACCGAGCGCCGACTCGCCGTTGAAGCTGCCGACCTTCCGGTAGGCTTGCAGAAAGATTTCCTGGAGGAGGTCTTCGCCGTCTTCGGCGGATCCGGCCATCCGGCTGGCCAGCGTGTAGATTTTCGCGCTGTGCTGCCGGTAGAGCGTCTCGAACGCCTCGACGTCTCCCGCCTGAATTCTTGCAACAAGATCCACCGTCATGTTCTTAGACGGGATCGGGATCGGGGGGCGTTGCTTCGGGGCGGCCACCTAAGCCAATACGAGGGAAACGGGCGGTGGTTCAGATTCAGATTTCAGGTTTCAGATTTCAGATTTGGCTTGCCGCCGCGGCTGCCAGCGGACCCGATCCAGCTCGCGGACGCGCGATCCAGACACGACGATCCCTTCGGCCGCCAGCAGCGATCGTTTCAGGAGCTCGCTGCCGCCGTAGCCGCCGAGCCGGCCGCCGGCGGCGATCACGCGGTGGCACGGCACGTCGGGCCGGCCGCAGCCGCGCATGATGTTGCCGACGGCGCGCGCCGCGCGCGGACGTCCGGCCAGCCTGGCGACTTCGCCGTACGACGCGACGCGCCCCGGCGGAATGCGCCGCACCACCGACAGCACCCGATGAGAAAAGGGGTCGGGAGTCGTTTTCGCCTTCTTCGACATGCGGCTCAGATCCGGCGAGCGGCGAAAACGACTCCCGACCCCGTTACTGCACGCATGGCAGCGCGTGGCCTTCCGCCTTCATCGAGAACCCGACCAGCGCGGCCAGCGTCGGCGCGAGATCGGCCGGCGTCGCTTGCTGCTGATACGTGCCCGGCTTGACGCCGCGGCCGAAGAACAGCAGCGGCACGCGCTGATCGTCGGCCGTCGCCGACCCGTGCGTCGTGCCGCTCGCCGAGATCATCCATCCCGGTTTCGTCGCGAAAACCAGGTCGCCGCTGCGTCCGGGGAAGTAGCTGAGTGCCGCCGCGCGCAGCAGCCGATCCGTCGAGTTCGCCGCGCCCCGGATCTCTTCGCTGCGGAACACGCGCTCGATGCCTGGGCGCGCGGCGATCGCGGCGACGACGGCGGTGGTGAGCTGGCGCGACTTGAGGATCTTGTCGTACACCCCGGGCTCGAAATAGATGTCGTTCGTGTTCAGCACCGTCACGTGACGCCCCTTGCCGAGCGCGGGCTGCAGCGTCTTCTCGATCGCGTCGACGAGCGCGACGCCGCTGATGCGTCCCGCGTCTTTCCCCTCGGCCACCAGCTGCTCCGGAATCGCCGTCACGCCGTGGTCGGAGCTGAGGCCCACCACCCACTGATCCTTGCCGACGCTGGCGTCGAGCTGATCGAAGAGGGTGCCGATCGTCGTGTCGAGGCGCGCGTACATGTCCTGGACCTCATGACTGCGCGGCCCGAACGTGTGGCCGACCAGGTCGGGGCTCGAAAAGCTGACGGCGAGCACGTCGGTGCCCTCGTGCTGGCCCAGTTGCAGCGACTGCACGAGCGCCGCCGCGAAGCGCCCCACGTAGGCGTCGGCAAACGGGCTGCGTTCCCACTGCGCGAAGTAGGTCAAATCCGCTTTGTCGGCCGTGCCTTTCAACGCGTGCGGGAAGCTGGTCGACCATCCCGGCGGCGGCGCTTCACCGATCCCATTGTCGGGTCCGGAGTACGAGGCGGCGGGCAGCGCGCGCTCCCATGTCTTGCCGAAATCCGCGGTCAGCGGGTTCGCGTCGACGAAGGCCTTCACGGCCGGCACGCCGGTTTCGGAGTAGACCGAGGAGGTCTCCCAGCCGTCGAGCGTGTTGGTCAGCCAGGTGACCGCGTCGGCGCCATGGCCGCCGAGCATCACCGCGCTGCGATCCTTGAGCGCCACCGAGACGACGTGCGCCTGGCGCTGCGACCGCATCTGGTCGCCGAGAGTGGGCACCTGCAGCCGGTACGCGCTGTCGCCGCCTCTGACGGTCACGCCGTAGCCGACCGCCTTCCCGCGCGGATCCTCGGTGCACGTCATCAGCTTGTGCGCCTCGCGATCCCACCACTGATTCTGGAACACCCCGTGCGTGTTCGGAAACGATCCGGTCGCAATCGTCGCGTGCCCCGCGCAGGTCACCGTCGTGAGGTACGGATACGCGGCCTGCTGGAACCAGGCGCCCTGCGCCACCATCCGCTTGAGGCCGCCGGTCCATTCGCCGCTGAAACGATCGACGAAATCCGCCCGCATCTGATCCACGACGATGATGACGGCGAGCTTGGGCGCTGGGGCCCGCGGGGATTGCACGCGGGGCGCGATCAGCGTCGCGAACGCAACCAGGACGGCGATCGTGCGCACGGTGGTGGCCTCTTCGGATTTCAGATGTCAGATTTCAGATGTCAGATTTTAGACTTCTCGGATCTTACATCAGCAACAGCGGGTCGAAGGGGTAGTCGGCAGGGTCGAGCGGCGCGACGACCGATGCGGGACGCTGCGGGTCCTCGCCCGCGTCCCACAGGTTGAGCTCGTACGGGAGGTCGAGTCGTTTGCCGTCGCGGTCGATCAGCACGCGCACGTGCGGGCGATAGGGATCGGGCGCGTACACGTTCATGACGACGGCGACTTCGCCGGTGTTGAGGCGCACGATGTTGCCGGCGGGATAAATCCCGATCAGCTGCACGAAGCGGCGAACGAGGTGCTGATCGAACTGGGTGCCGTCGTTGCGTTTCATCACCGCGAGGATGCGGTCGGTCGGAAACGCCTTCTGGTAGTGCCGCTGCGAGCGCATGGCGTCGTATACGTCGGCGATGCTGCACAGCATGGTGCCGATGTTGAGCGACGACCTGGTGACACCGGAGGGGTAGCCCGATCCGTCCACGCGCAGGTGGTGCTCGAACGCGACGACGGGGGCGAGTGCCGGGATGTCGGGCGTCATGCGCAGGATTTCCGCGCCGTCCACGACGTGCCGTTTCATGATGGCGAACTCCTCGTCCGTCAGCTTGTCGGGCTTGTTGAGCACGTCGAGCGGGGTCCGGACCTTGCCGATGTCGTGCATCAGCGCGGCGAGTCCGAACTCCCGCAGCAGCGGGCCGTCGATGCCGAGCCCGCGCGCCTGCCCCATCGTCAGGATCGAGACGTTCACCATGTGTGTGAACGTGTAGTTGTCGTAGTTCTTCAGCGTCGTCAGCGCGAGGAGCGCCGTGCGGTTCTGCGCCACCGCCTGCGCGAGTCCGTCGATCATCGAGCGCGCGGCCGTGGCGTCCGGGCGCCCTTCCGTCTGCGCGCTCTCCCACACGTTGCCGGCCACCGTGACGGCGTCGCTGTAGAGGCGCTTGATCGTCGCCATGTCGGTGAGGCTGCCCTCGACACGCTGTTCGACGGTGACGCGTCCGACGCGGATGTGCCGGATCGCCGGGAAGGCGTCCGCGGGGTCGGTCTCGCGGGCGTCGACGGTCGTGATGGCGCCGAGGAATTCGGTGATCTCGTCGACCGTGACGCCGCGGTCGACGGTGATCCGCTCGACGCCGGCCTGCTGCAGCCGGCGCACGAGCGCGCCGAGCGTGTCCGCCTTGGCCATCGGCATGTCGTCGACGATGACCTCGTCGCCGACCAGGCCGATGGTGACCGCCGGCTGCAGGCTGTGGAGCATCTGAAACGCCGCCGAGAGCGACTCGAGGTTCCGCGCGATGATCGGATGGCCGGGCGAGTAGAGCTGCGCCGAGCGGAGCGACGCCGCGAAGCGCCGCAGGAGCTCGTCGGCGAGCTGGAAGCGGGGCGGGCTCATCGGTCACCGTCCCCGGGCGCGCGCGCCTGGCGGCGCGCCCGGGCGTTGGAGAGCTGCGCGCGCGCCGCCGAACGGACCCCGCGCGACCCGCGGGCGACCGCTTCGTCGAGCACCGCGAGCGCCTCCGGCGTGCCGATCCGCGCGAGCGCCGAGGCGGCGGCCGACCGCAGCGCGCCGGTGCGCCGCGGCGCCCACCACTCGCCCTTGTAGAGCGCGGCGCGCAGCGGGGCGATGCCGCCCGGGTCGTGCAGCGCGCCGAGCGACTCGATCGCGCGCAGGTAGACGGGCGCAAGCGCGCCGCGATGATCGATGTGTCCGAGGATGTACACGAACAGCGGCGTCGCCCGGTCGTCGCGTACGAGGCCGATCGACTGCATGATCGCCTCGCGCGACTGAGAGGTGCCGCCCGTCAGCGCCTGCTCGAGAATGCGGTAGGCCGCGTCGGTGCCCACATTGAGGATCGCCCGCACCGCCTCGCGCTGGACCTGCGGCTCGTTGTCGTCGAGCAGCTCGGTCAGGGCCGGCAGCGCGTCGCTGCCGCCGAACTGCCGCATCAGGTGAATCGCGGTCCGGCGCACCGCCGGGTTCTGCGAATTCTTCAGCCGCTCGATCGTCCGCCGGCCGACCGATCCGAACGCCAGCAGAACCGACGTCAGACGCTCGCGCGTGCGCGGGCGTTCTTCCACCGAGAGCGCCTCGGCCAGCGGGCGCACGAGGACTTCGCCCAGCGAGACGCACATCGCCTTGACGCGCTCGAACTGCGCCTCGTCGATCGTGGCCAGGTGGGTCGTGACGTGGCGCATCATCGATCCCGCGATCAGGACGTCGATGGCCGTGAGGGCGATCTGCCGGCGCGCGGTCGTGCCGTCGCCGCGGGCTTCGCCGACCAGCACGCCGACCAGATCGGCGGCCGCGTCGAAGTCGCCGACCAGCAGCAGATCTTCGATGAGCCCGACCAGCGGCCGCATCAGCTCGCGCCAGCGCTCCTCGTCCTGCTCGATCCGCAGGAGATCGAGCATCAGCGTGAGGTCGAGGCTGCGCAGCGCGGTGGTCGCGATCGTGCCGAGCCAGGCGCCGATGCGTTCGGGAGGATCGTCGCTGACGCCTTCCACCTCGATCGCCTTCGCCCGGGCGCCCGACAGCTCCCGGCCGTAGGCCTCCGACACGAACGGTTCGTCCGAATACGACGTCAGGAGCTTCTCCGCCACGTTGTTCCAGACCGACTCGAAGCCCTCCGTGCTGCCGAGCGGCGACGCGGCGACGTCGCCTTTCGCCAGCGCGAGCAGCCGCTGCTGTTCCTCGCCGTCGCGGACGAGGGTCTGAAACGCCTCCGCGAGGCGATCGGTGGAGGTGTCGCCCGCGATGACGTGGCGCGAGACGAAGCGCGAGATCGTGGCGTCGGTCATCCGGCTGACCACGGCCTGCATCAGCTGAGGCCCGTCGTCGTCGTGCTGGTGGCCGAGCAGGCCGAGCAGCATCTCGGGCGAGCAGTGGCCGACGGCCGACGCCATGTT
The DNA here is from genome assembly GCA_043783985.1 of Acidobacteriota bacterium. Lineage (GTDB taxonomy): Bacteria > Acidobacteriota > Vicinamibacteria > Vicinamibacterales > CAVVIG01 > CAVQFC01. The sequence goes on from JAYVYV010000439.1 coordinate 5,614, forward strand.
CTTCAGCACCGGCTCGAGCTGCTCGGGCTGATTCCTCGACACGACCTCCACGATGCCGCGCAGCATGCGCATCAGCGCGGCGGCCTTGACGCCGAGGCCGCCGCCGCTTTCGGCGCGGCCCTCGAGCGACGTCATCAGGTTGGCCAGCTGCTCGCTGTCGGCCGCGATGCCGAGCAGCTCCCGGATGCCGGCTTCGTCGAGATCGAACGAGCGGCCCTGGAGGCAGTTGGTGATCACCTGCGTCCAGACCGCCGGATCGCCGCCCGAACGCTCGCGCAGCACCTCCGCGTAGTCGATTTCGCGCAGCTCCACGTGGCAGGTGGCCATCGTGGCCCACACGCGGGCGATGCCGCCGTCGCCGCGCACCGACTCCCCCGAGCGGCCGAGCAGCAGCAGAAACGATCGCCAGGCCTCGACGTCGCCGCCCGGGTGGACCACCATCTCGCCGATGAGGTGGCTGTGCAGCAGCGTGGCGAGCTCGGTCAGCGCGGCATCGCCGCGCGCGGGGGCCCGATCGTCGAGCAGCAGGCCGTCGGGCAGGACCGTGATCCTGAGCGGTCCCGGCTGCGTCGGGGGCGCGGTGATGTGCGCGATGCGGCCCAGGGTCGCGGCGATCGCCGGATGGCCGGTGGGGTAGAGCACGACCGCCCGCGCCGCCGCCTTGCACGCGCGGGCGAAGTCCATCAAACGCGCCGTGTCCCCGGCGTCGAGCGGCGCGGGCGCGTCGGTGGGCTCGGCCATCAGAGATAGGTCAGCGGATCGAGGTCCGTGGATTCCGGATCGACCGCCTCGACCACCGCGTACGGATGATCGCCGCGCTCGTCGCGCTCCCACGTGTTGGTCAGCATCGGTTCCTCGATCATCGCGCCGGAGGGGTCCATGATGATCTTGACCTGCGGCCGGAACGGATCGGTCGGATGCTCGGCGGTGACGACGGCGATTTCACCCTTGGCGAGTCGGACGAGGGTGCCGATCGGAAACAGTCCCATCAGGTTGACGAAGCGCTTCAACAACGGCTGGTTGAAGGCCGGATTGCCCTGTTCGCTCATGATGCTGCGAATGCGGACCGTCGCCATCCCCTCGCGGTACGGCCGGTTGCTGCGCAGCGCGTCGAACACGTCGGCGATCGACACGATCATCGTGCAGAGGTTCAGCTTGCGGCTGCCGATTTTCTCCGGATAACCGCTCAGATCCTGCTTCAGGTGATGCTCGAAGGCGACAATCGGCGCGAGCGCCGGCATCTCCGGCGTGCGGCGCAGGATGTGGGCGCCGTCGAGCACGTGGCGCTTCATGATGTCGAACTCGTCGTTGGTCAGCTTGCCCGGCTTGTTGAGGACCTCGAGCGGCGTGTTGACCTTGCCGATGTCGTGCATCAGCGCGGCGAATCCGAACTCGCGCAGCAGCGGGCCGTCGATGTTCAGCGCGCGCGCCTGCGCCATTGCCAGCGCCGACACGTTCACCATGTGCGTGAACGTGTAGTTGTCGTACTTCTTCAGCGCGGTCAGCGCCATCAGCGACGTCCGGTCCTGGGTCACGAGCCGCGCCAGGCCGTCGATGATCTTTCGCGCCGCGCCGGGGTCGGGCTGGTCGCCGGCCTTGGCCGCGTTCCACAGTGTTTCTGCGGTCTCGACCGCCGCCCCGTAGA
>JAYVYV010000440.1:0-2849 GCA_043783985.1 Acidobacteriota bacterium
GCGCACGTAGGTGTGCGCGATCGATCCGCTGGCACGGCCGAGATGCAGCAGCCGCGCCCCGCCGCGGGACGCCGGCGGCTCCTGCGCGATCAGTTCCGGAGGAAGGGTGAAGTCGAAGTCGCGGACATCCATGCCCGCTGACGATGTTAGTGGATTCTCGGTGAGCCGCTGGTCGGCTTGCCGTCCAGCCATTCGTCCGCAAGGATCGTCCACAGCGCCTGATCGTGATGCTCGCCGTGACGCAGGAACGACTTGCGCAGGATCCCCTCGCGCGACGCGCCCAGCTTTCGCAGCGCCTCGTTACCGCGGCCGTTGGCGAGCGACGCCCGCGCCTCGAGCCGGTGCGTGCCGAGCGTCGCGAACGCGAAGTCCATGGTCAGACGCGCACCGTCGCCGAACACGCCGGTGCCCCAGAACTCGGACGCGACCGCGAAGCCCCACTCGGCCGTGCCGAAGGCCGGTTCGAGCGATCGGATCTGAAACAGGCCGACCGCGGTCTCGGAACCGCGCGGCACGATCGCGAAACAGACGTACTGGCCCGCCGCGCGCTGCCGGTGCGTCCACGCGATGAACCGCTCGAACCCCTCGACCGTCGTCGGCGGCGGCGAGATGAAACGCGTGACTTCGTCGGTCGTCAGCATGACGAACAGCGCGCGCGCGTCGCTCGCCCGCAGCTCGCGCAGCGTCACCAGCGACCCGGTCAGCGTCGGCAGTCCGTTGCGCCAGTCGTTCTCCTCGAGCGGCGCGGGCTCCGCGAGCGGCACGGTCGACATGACCGCGTCGGCGTCGGCGTGCTGCTGATAGGGCATCTTTTCCATCAGAACAGCCCCTTCAGCACCGCGGTGCCCCACACGATGTTGTCGCCATCGGCCGACGTGCCCCAGACGATATTGTCGCCATCGGCCGTACCCCACACGATATTGTCGCCGGCGGAGGTGCCCCACACGATGTTGTCGCCGTCCCACGTGCCGAAGATGATGGTGTTCCCGCTGACCGCCGTGCCCCACACGATGTTGTCGGCGGCCAGCGTGCCCCACACGATGTTGGTGCCCCACACGATATTCGTGCCGTCGATCCGCTGACCGATGACGCGAGTGCCCCACACGATGTTGGTGCCCCACACGATGTTGGTGCCCCACACGATGTTCGAGGCCTCCACCACCGCGCTGGTCCCCCAGACGATGTTCGTGCCCCACACGATGTTGGTGCTCCAGACGATGTTGCTCACGTAGAGGAGATTGCCTCCCAGCACCGCATCGTTCCAGACGACCTTCTGAGCCCAGGGATACACGATCGACCCGATCGTGGTCGACGGCGTCACGCCGGTGCCCAGCCACCACTTTCCGCTGGAGACACCGGTATTGATGGCCGCTGCAAGCGCAATCGCGCCGGCGGCGTTGATCTCCCCCGCACCCTGCGTCAGGGTATCGGCGCCGGCCACCGTAATCGCGCTGAACTCGAGCATCGCCTTCACGATGTTCGCGGTGAGCGCGCGCTGGCGGTGATAACCGGACTGGTTGTGCTGCTGCAGAATCAGGGCGACCACACCGCTCGTGACCGCCGTTGCCATGCTGGAGCCGCTCAACTGCAGCAGTTGCTGCCCGTTCTTCGACGAGACGTGACCCGTCTTCAACAGCTTGTAGAGATAGGACGACAGGTTCGTGTCCGACGTCAGACGGTGACCGGGAGCCACGACGTCCGGCTTGGCGAACGCATCGAACCACGTCGGTCCGCGCGAGCTGTACGGGGCCACGATATCGTCGCCGCGCGGGATGGTGTCCTGCGTCATGGCCGCACCGACCGTGATCGCCGATGGCGCGTTGCCGGGCGACGTGATGCCCGTGTACCCCGGTTCGCCCGTCTTCTGGTTCTGGCCGAGGTTGCCCGCCGAGGTCACGACGATCAATCCGGCTTGCGTCGCGAGCTCGACAGCCTGAACAAGGGGATCGTATTTCGCCGGCGCGTAAATCGGATGGCCCAGCGACAGGTTGATGATCTGAACATTCAGATGGGCCTTGTTGGCGATGACGTATTCGATCGCCTTGATCACGTTGCTGGTGTAGCCCTGCCCGGTGGCGTCCAGCACTTTCAAACCGATCAGATGCACGTCGGGCGCGACGCCCTGATACTGATAGTTGGACAGCTTGCCGCTGCTGCCGATGAGACCGGCGACGTGCGTGCCGTGGCCGTAATCGTCGTACGGCGCGGTCGGAATCCCGCCGTGCGTGAAGTCGTAGAAGCCGGTGATGCGGCCGGCGAAGTCGTCGCTGGGCGCGATGCCCGAATCGATGATGGCGACGCTGATGCCGGTCGCACCTGTCATCGTGCCGCTGGTCGCGACACGCGGCAGGCCCAGCGTTTCACGCAACGTGTTGGACAGCGTCTGCGTCGGCTCGGTCAGGAGCGTCGTCGACCTGGACTTGGTCGCCTTGGCGTTTACGACGGCGTCGGCGGACACCGCGTCCACCCAGGGCTGCCCCGCGAGCTCGGCCACGTCCCCGCTATGCAGCTCGACGGCCAGAGCCTCGATCAGCGGATGTTCGGACCTGATGACGTCGCCGTGCTGCTGCAGGACGGTCCGCAACGTGGCGCGATACCCCGGCCTGACGGAAATGATGACGTTCTGCGTCGCGGCGCCGGAGGCGATGCCCTCGCGAACCGAGCGGTCGATCTTCTGATTCTCCGCTTTGTTCGAGGCCGCCTGTGCGGGCCGATCTGCCACGAGCAGAAGAAGGGCGGCGGCGCCCAGGAAAACGGTGGCACGCTTGGACATCACAGGTAATAGCAGAGCAAGCAGACGGCCAACGGTGTCAGCTCGATGACGGTGTCAATAAGTCGTTTATATTGAG
>JAYVYV010000441.1:0-7234 GCA_043783985.1 Acidobacteriota bacterium
GATTCCTGGGTCGATCGGCCGCTACAGGAACGCTGCATCCTGTACCACGGCGTGCCGCCGCTGCCGACCGGGTACAACAACAACTACGAGATCGCGCAAACGCCGGGCCTCGTCGCGATTCTGCACGAGGAGATTCACGAGGTACGCCTCATTCCCCTCGACGGCCGTCCGCACAGCAGCGCGAGCATCCGTCAATGGTTGGGTGATCCGCGCGGCCACTGGGAGGGCGACACGCTCGTGGTCGAAACCACGAATTTTCGCGAGGACGCGACGTTCAGGTTTCCCGCCGATGCCGCCACGCTCCGCGTCGTCGAGCGCTTCCGTCGCGTCGGCCCGGGCGCCATCGATTACCAGTTCACGATCGACAATCCAACGCTATACGCACGGCCGTGGACGGCGACGCTGCCGATGAGGAAAAGCGACGGGTTGATCTACGAGTACGCCTGCCACGAGGGCAATTACGGCATCGCCAACGTTCTCCAAGGCCACAGGGCAGAGGAGAAATTGGCAGAAGAGGCCAAGAAAAAAGACTAGGGTGACGCGCTGGCGCGACGCGAAGTGCGGTGTTCGTACACCGCTCGTCTGAAGGCGTCCGCGGTATGATCGCTGCCGCCATGGGACTGCGTCGCGCCCCACCTGAGGACACGTTTCAGCTGGAGCCTGTCTTGGACTTCATGCGCCTGCTGTGGTCGGTCGAACATGGGCTCCAGCGGATGTCGAAGAAGATGGAGAGCGACCTGGGGATCACCGGGCCGCAGCGGCTGGTCTTGCGCGTCGTAGGGCGGTTCCCCGACGTGTCGCCCGGTGAATTGGCGCACATCGTTCGCCTCCATCCGAGCACGATCACCGGAATCCTGCAGCGTTTGGTTGGACGAGGTCTCATCGATCGGAAGCGTGATCCGGGCGACAGCCGCCGCGCCCGCCTCCGACTCAAATCGTCCGCCGTCCCGTATACCCGAACGTCGCCTGGGACGGTCGAAAGGGCCGTGAGGCTGGCGCTCGACAAGGCCGGTGCGTCCAATGTCCGTGCCGCTCGCAAGGTCCTGACCGCGGTCGCCGATGGACTCAACGACCTCTGACGCATGGCGCGGGTTGGGCGGCGCCGATCCTAGCCGGCGAGCGTCCGCCTCTGGCCCCGCCGCTGCCCGCGACCGCGCAACAGGCTTTCCGCGGTGATCACGCCCTCCACTCGCGCCGCTTCGGTCCGGCTCAGGATCGGCAGCACGCCATCGCTCTCGGCGAGGCGCTCGAGCACCACCTCGATCGGATGATCGGGGTGCGCGTGCGCGAACCCGTGGGAGGCGAGCGCGTCGAGGCGATCGGTGGCTCGGCCCGTCTCCTTCAGCGCCTCGAGCTGCCGTCGCGTGACCACGCCGACGAGCCGTTCAGGCGAGCCGACCAGATACGCCGGCGCGTCGTGTTCGGCGGCCCAGCCCAACGCCTCGTCGACGGAGCGGTCAGGGTTGATGAAGGTCATGTCCGCCCGCATCAGATGCCGCGCGAGCGTGGCGTCCCCGGAGGCCGTCGTCGCCGGCGAGGGCAGGTGCACGCCATCCTGATGGAGGAGCGCGTGGTACACGGGCGTCGGCTGATAGTGCTTCGAGATCATGAAGCTGAGCAGGTTGGCGACCATCAGCGGCACCAGGATCTGATAGTCCTGCGTAATTTCGAAAATCATGAAGACTGATGTCATCGGCGCCCGGATGATGCCGGCGAACAGCGTGCCCATGCCGACGAGCGCATACGCGCCAGGGTCGCCGGTGGGGAATGGCGCGACGCGATGGACGATCAGCCCGACGGCGCCGCCGGCCATCGCGCCGATGTACAGGCTCGGCGCGAAGATGCCACCGGCGTTGCCCGAGGCATACGACACGATCGTCGCGCCCATCTTCAGCAGGCAGAGGATTCCCATCGTCTTGAGCAGCAGCCCGCCGTTCAAAGCCTGATCGACATACTCGTAGCCGACGCCCATGATCGCCGGCGAGTAGACGAGAACGATGCCAATCACCAGACCGCCGATGGCCGGCTGCAACCACTTGGTACTGTGCGGCAGCCGCAGAAACGCGCCGCGCAGCCCGATCAGGGCCTTGCAGAAGATCACCGAGATGATCCCGCCGATCACGCCGAGCGCCGCATAGGCCAGGAGTTCCGCGGGGTGCACGAGTCGGTAGGTGGGGACGTGAAAGAGCGGCTCATTGCCGAGAATCGACCGTTCGACGATGACCGCGGCGACCGACGCCACCACGGTCGAGCCGAGCAGGGCGGCATTCATGTCGCCGATGATCTCCTCGAGCGCGAACAGCACCGCGGCCACTGGCGTGTTGAACGCGGCCGAAAGCGCGCCGGCCGCGCCGACCGGCACGAGATCGCGGACGCGTTGCGGCGACAGGCGGAGCCAACGTCCGATCAGTGAGGCCAAACCGGCGCCGATTTGCACCGACGGCCCCTCGCGCCCCATGGAATGCCCGGAGCCGATGCAGAGGACACCTGTGAGAAACTTGCCGAAAGGCACGCGAGTCGGAATGACCCCGCCGGCCAGGTGGTAGGCGGCTTCGGTCTGCGGTACGCCACTGCCCCGGACGTCGGGGAACACCTTCGCCAGCAGGATGCCGGTGACGATGCTCATGAGCGGGGGGACGGCAAACAGACGCAGCCGCGAGGGGGCCAGACCGAACAGGCGATGGCTGGTCTGTTCGATCGCCACGGTGAAGAGGACCGCGGACAGGCCGCAGACGACGCCGATGACGATGGTGAGGATGAGGAAAACCTGGTTTTCCCGCAGTCGCAGTTGCTGCGAGCGCGGCACGGCGGGTTGGCTCATCGGGGCTCCGCGCTGTGCCGGCGCCCAATCAGCACCAGGGCGCGATCGAGTGGGGTGGTGGCGCCGCAGTGCTTGGTAAGGTCGGACTCGATCCGGTCGATCAGATCGACGCCGGTCTCCACGGTGTCCTGCTCCAGTGCGCGTGCTTTTCCCAGTAACGCCTCGAATTCCCGTGCCTCATCGATCAGCGCCGCTGATTGGTCGCTGCGGTTGCCGTTGTCGACGCAGGTCTGGACGCGTTGGTCGACATACCCGAGATCGCTGACCAGCCGCCGGCGCCGCTCGGTCGAGCCGATGCGGGCGGCGAGCGGATCGTTGGAGAGCACGAGATCGACCAACGCCAGCGTCGCCCGACCGGTGTCGGCGTCCGGTGGGAGGCGCCGAAGCAACGATCGAGCGGTCGCATACTCACCTAAGGTGAAGGCCGCCTCTCCAGCGCCGGCGATCGCCGTGGGGTTTCCCGGCTCCTGCCGTAGCGCGCGCTGGAATTGGTCCAGCGCATGCGGCTGATCGCCGGCGTCCGCGAACAGTTGTGCGATCTCGAGATGAAGCGCGATCTGGTCAGGGATGTCGGCACTGAGCGCGAGCAATTCAGCGACTGCCCCTTCGGACTGCCGATGGCTGAGCAGAAAGCGGGCGAGTTCAAGACGGAGCGTCCGCCGCGACTGGACCATGTCATTCGGCCACGGCGCATAAAGGGCGTTGTGGTAGAAGCGGACCGCTTCCGTCACGTCCTGCCGGGCGACCGCGAGGCGGGCCAATTGCAGATTGATCTCGCGATCCTCAGGGTTGGACTCGCGGAGTTCGATGAGGACGCTGCGGGCGCCGCCATAGTCCCGTGTGAGCGCCAAGGCCTCCGCCAACACCAGCAGGTAGCGCTGGTTGTCTCGATCGCGGACGCTCGCCCGTCGCAGGGAGTCGATCGCCTCGTCGAGCGTGCCGGCGTGCATCGCCAGCTGGCCGCGGCGAAACCATTCAGCGGCGTCGTCGAGGGTCATCGCGCGGTTGCTGACGGCGATGGCGCGGGTGACCAGAAAGGCGGCGATCGCGAGCGCGATCAACGCCGTCAGTTGAAAGAGTTCGCGATGTACGAGTGCGGAGCGCGCGTCGGTCTCGCCGGCCGGCTCACCTGCTTCAACCACTGACCCTTCGGTTCCGTCCAATTGACCGCCGGATCCGAGCTTAACACGCATCAGTTTGTGCTCAAACCGTTATCCTCGCCCGCGGCGGTTGCCTCGGTTCTTCCAGGCCACGCCCCAGAGGATCGCGCCGAATCCGAACAAGCGAACCACAAACACGTACGGCCGCTTTTCATCGGCCAATGGGACGAGCCCGAGCACGGCATAGCTGATCGCAAACACCCAGAACGCCACGGCGAAGTAGACGAACAGGTCGTCGCGTGAATTGCGCCAGAAGCGCAGGAAGAACAAGCCTGCGACGGCGCACCCCATCGCGACTGCGCCATCGAGAAAGACCGCCATCATCTACTCCGCTTCCCAGACCAGTCCGAACAACAAAAGCGCCACCGCCGCGCACGCGGTGGCGGCCCGCAGCAGCGAGAGATCGACGTCAGGGAAGACGACGAAGTCGGTGAAGACGAGGGCGTTGCTCAACGCCAGGGCGGTGAATGACAAGCTGCTCCATAGGAGGAGTCGCGTATGCGGCCGCCGGACGTACTCGCGGATCAGCAGAGCCGCGCACAGGGTGCTGGTCACGGCGCAGAGAAAGTAGACAGCGGTCGCCATGATCAGTGACCTCCCCGGAAGTCGAACGCCTCGGCAAAATGCTGGATGGCGCGTCCCCTGCGGCGGATGATGTAGCTGAGGACATCGACCCGGTGGGTGCGATACATCTCCGCGAGCGCCGTGACGGATCGCTCCAATTCCGGGGAAGCCGGGGCGAACCGGTAATGCACATCATTGCCGAGCCGCACCTCGAGAAGGCCCCGGGTCGCGAGGACTTCGAGGTCGCGCGCCGTCGGCGAGCCGCCCAGATACGACTCCGCCTCGAGTTCCTTGGCGGTCCACCAGCGGTGCCGTCCGTTGCACAGGGACACGATCATCTCGCACTGTTCCACCGAATCCACGACGGTCTGCAACAGGTGCTGGATGGCGCTATTCACGCCGACGGCTGGGCGAAATAGTTTGAGTTCAAAATAACGTCATGATAAGAATATCATAACGATGACGGCTTGGACGCGGGCATGGGCGCGCCTCGATTGATTGTCTCGACTGCGGCAATCGCCAGATCGTCGCGATGGTTGGCTGGTGCTGGCTCCAGATGGGCGAAAGCGGACGACTGCGTGACGAGCGCGTAAGCGCGTATCAAGGGAGGAGGCGGCATGACGTTCACGATACTCCGGCCGATCGTGGTGAGTCTGGCACTCACGATGGGGACACCGGACCTGCTGGCCGCTCCGGACTCGGAGTCGGCGGCGAGCGCGGCGGAACTCTCCACGCTGATGGCCGCGCGCGGGGCCAGCGTCATCGCCGCCGCTGATCCGGCCGAGCCCGATCGGTTCGTCGCGGCGATGATCTTTCCCAACGTGCAGCTGCTGGTGGTGTCGGCGCGCGACGCCACGCCGGACCTCCTGCGCGACGAGATCACCAAGCATCAGTACGCGGATGTGTATGCCGCACTGCAGCAGTCGTCGGTGCCGGAGAGCCGGGTCTTCTTCCAGGACCTGAAGGCCGACGGCCTGCACCTGGCGCCGGGCGCTGCGGTGGACGTGATGTACGAACGGGTGGTGCACCAGACCCTGTTCGACGGGAACCCGGCGGCGCACCAGCTGACCGAGGCGGCCTACGCCGCGAAGTTCAAGGCGGCCGACGCGGCCTACAGCCGGATGCTGACGTACCTCATTCAGGAGCTTCGGGGCTCGGCGCCGACGCCATAGTGGACCAGGACGCGTCTGACCGTCGTGCCCTGGACCAGGATGGAGAATACGACGACCGAATAGGTGCAGGACATGAGCAGGTCCCGGGCCGGGAACGGGGGCAGCGAGAGCGCCATCGCCACTGAGAGCCCGCCTCGCAGCCCGCTCCAGGTGAGCACCGGCACCAGGCCGCGGGTGACCCGCCCGAGGTTCAGGACGGCGACCGGCAGCGCAACGGAAATCAGCCGGGCGAGGAGCACGATCACGATGCTGATCATTCCGGCGAGCACTGCCTGGGCGCCGGTGTGAATGGCGAACACTTGCAGTCCCAGCAACAGAAACAGCACCGTATTCAGGATCTCGTCGAGCACGCTCCAGAAGGCGTCGACGTGTTCCCGTGTGCGGGGGCTCATCGCGAACTGTCGCCCTGGATTGCCAATCAGGAGCCCGGCGACGACCACGGCAATCGGGCCGGAGACATGGAGATTGAGCGCGACTGCATAGGTCGACATCACCAGCGCGAGGGTCATGAGCAGTTCAAGCGGATGATCGTCGATGGTCATCAGGATCCGGTACGTCGCGTAGCCGAGGCCGCCGCCCAGCGCGATGCCACCGCCGACCTCGCGCGCGAAGAACAGGGCGACGCCGCGGGCAGTCGGGACAATCGCGTGCGGCGTCGCGGACAGCCCCGCCAGCGAGACCAGCGCCACGAAGACGACGACGCCGATGCCGTCGTTGAAGAGTGACTCGCCGGCGATCTTGGCTTCGAGATCCCTGGGTGCGTGGAGTTCCTTGAGCAGACCCATCACCGCGATCGGATCGGTCGGCGAGATCAGCGCGCCAAACACGAAGCAGGCAAGTGCCGAGACCTGGATGTGGAACGCCAGCGCGCACCACCACATGAGCGAGCCAACGACGATCGTCGAGATCGCCACACCGACCGTCGCCAGAACCCCGATCGTCCGCTTGTTGGCGAGCAAGCCCTCCAGATCCAGGTGCAGAGCTCCGGCGAAGAGCAAGAAGGAGAGCATGCCGCGCATCAGGATCTGGTTGAAATCGATGCTGTCGAGCCGGCGGGCGACGATCGATCGCAGCTCGATGTCTGGAAATGCCGCGCTCATGGCGACGACCAGCAGGGACGTCAGGAGTGCGACGGCGAGCGTGCCGGTCGTCGCCGGCAGACGAAGCACCCGGTGATTGACGTATCCGCACATCGCCGCCACCGTGATCAAGACCGCCGCGAGGTCGAAGCCGTGCATGCCGCTCGCATGGTATATCCGAACCGGCGCCGTGCCGTGCCGTCACGGCCGGAGGTGGCCCAGGCGAGCGCGGCGATCACGGCGACCGCGGGACGCCATCCACGGCCAGTCCCGGCCCTCGACTTCCCGGTCTCGTGTCCAGACATGCGCCCAGGCGGGCGGCGCATGCCGATTGCGGATGAAGCGCGAGCGGAGCCGCCTAACGGTCGCGAGATACGCGGTGCCGGCACCGTCGGTCGCGTCGGCCATACCGCGGTGGTAGGCGCGCACGGCAAGGTC